>NZ_JBHTML010000242.1:0-4943 GCF_042679445.1 Arthrobacter sp. GCM10027362 | reverse complement strand
ACCGCCTGCCTCGACGCCGGTCACTCCACCGGCGCCGCCGTCGAGCCCGGCGCCCACGCCGCCGGCCCAGCCACCGACCCGGGGAGCCGCAGTGACCGATGCCAAGCTGAAGATCGTGCTGTCCACGCAGGGCGTGACCGGCAGCACCGAGCAGACCCTGGAATGCGTCGACTCGCGGCCGACGGACGCCTCCACGGTCAGTGATCCGGCCGCGGCGTGCGCGGCGCTGGCCAAGTCCGGCGAGGCCGTCTTCTTCGCGCTGCCGGATCCCAACCGGGCCTGCACCCAGCAGTACGGCGGGCCGCAGAAGGCACGCGTCACCGGGACCTTGAACGGCAAACCGGTGGACAAGGAGTTTTCCCTGACCGACGGCTGCCGGATTGCCGAATGGCAGGCGATGCAGGCGCTGTTCGGGAACTTCGGCCCCGACGTCTGATCCGTTGCCGGCTGCTCGATGACAGCTTCCGGGCACGTTCCGGGCCGCAGGGCCCGGAGACCCCGCAGCCCGGGCCTGGGGCGGACACTGCCCGGGCAGCCGGCCGGCAGGTGCGGGCCGTCAGCCTTGGGGCGGCCGGCCCGCGCGCAGCCGGCGGTCGCGTTTGATCTTCTCGGCCACCATCCGTCCCAGTCCGGCGACCACGGCGGCGGCCAGGAAAGGTAGCAGCACTGACTTGGGTCTCTCGGCCATGTGCCTATGGTATGCCCGGTAGAATGGGACTGCCCAGCTTCCCTGGAAGATCCAAACTGCCCCAAGCACAGGAGTTACCGGATGCCCCGGATCATTGTTGACGTCATGCCCAAACCCGAGATCCTTGATCCGCAAGGCAAAGCAATCGCCGGGGCGTTGCAGCGCCTGGGCCAGACCGGCTTCAGCGCCGTCCGCCAGGGCAAGCGGTTCGAACTGACGGTGGACGGCGAGGTCACCGAGGAGATCCTGGAGCAGGCCCGCCACGCCGCCACCACCTTGCTCTCCAATCCGGTGATCGAGGACGTCACCCGGGTCGAACTGGTCAAGGACGCGACCATCGGAGTCGGCGAGTAATGAGCGAGACCCCCCTGATCGGCGACTTCTCGCCCGCCCCCGACGCCGGGCTGTCCGGAGCCCGGATCGGCGTCGTGACCTTCCCCGGCACGCTCGACGACGTCGACGCCGCCCGCGCGGTGCGCCTGGCCGGCGGCACCGCCGTCAGCCTTTGGCACGGCGAGCATGACCTGCAGGCTGTCGACGCGGTCATCCTCCCCGGCGGCTTCTCCTACGGCGACTACCTGCGCGCCGGCGCCATCGCCCGCTTCGCGCCGGTGATGGAACAGGTCATCGACGGCGCCCGGGGCTCGCTGCCCGTGCTGGGCATCTGCAACGGCTTCCAGATCCTTACCGAGGCGCACCTGTTGCCCGGCTCGATGGTCAAGAACGACCACCTGCACTTCATCTGCCGCGACCAGCGGCTGCGGGTCGAGAACAACTCCACCGCCTGGACTGCCGAGTACGCGGCCGGGACCGAGATCGTGGTGCCGCTGAAGAACCAGGACGGCCAGTACGTCGCGGATGAAAAGACCCTGGACGAGCTCGAGGGCGAGGGCCGCGTGGTCTTCCGCTACGTGGACGTGAACCCCAACGGCTCCCGCCGGGACATCGCCGGCATCACCAACGCCGCGGGCAACGTCGTCGGCCTGATGCCGCACCCCGAGCACGCCGTCGAGGCCGGTTTCGGCCCGGATTCCTCCGCCTTCGGCCCGGTGGACGTGCGCGGCGGCACGGACGGGCTGGGCATTTTCACCTCTGTTTTGAAGAAGATCGTGGGGGCCAACTGATGACCGACCTTAACCAGCGAGTCCAGAGCCGGCTGGGCACCCCGGCCGAGATCCGGAACGAGCACGCGCACGACTTCGGCGGCCCGGCCACCGCCGTCGAGCACGTCGAGGGACGCAAGTTCAACATCGACACCGTCGAGCATGCGGCGCAGACCCCGGACACCGAGCTGCCCTGGGCCGAACTGGGCCTGAAGCAGGACGAGTACCACCGCGTGGTCGAGATCCTCGGCCGCCGCCCCACCGCCGCCGAGCTGGCGATGTACTCGGTGATGTGGAGCGAGCACTGCTCCTACAAGTCCTCCAAGGTCCACCTGCGCCAGTTCGGCGAGAAGGTCACCGAGGACATGAAGAAGGACATGCTGGTGGGCATCGGCGAGAACGCCGGCGTCACCGACCTGGGCGACGGCTGGGCCGTGACCTTCAAGGTCGAGTCGCACAACCACCCGTCCTTCGTGGAGCCCTACCAGGGCGCCGCGACCGGCATCGGCGGCATTGTGCGCGACATCATCTCGATGGGCGCCCGTCCGGTGGCCGTGATGGACCCGCTGCGCTTCGGCGCCATCGACCACCCCGACACCGCCCGCCTGGTCCACGGCATCGTGGCCGGCATCGGCGGCTACGGCAACAGCCTGGGCCTGCCCAACATCGGCGGCGAGGTGGTCTTCGACTCGGTCTACCAGGGCAACCCGCTGGTCAACGCGCTGGCCGTGGGCGTCATGCGGCACGAGGACATCCGCCTGGCCAACGCCTCCGGCACCGGCAACAAGGTGGTGCTCTTCGGTGCCCGCACCGGCGGCGACGGCATCGGCGGCGCCTCGGTGCTGGCCTCCGAATCCTTCGACGACAGCAAGCCCTCCAAGCGGCCCGCCGTCCAGGTCGGCGACCCGTTCGCCGAGAAGGTACTGATCGAGTGCTGCCTGGAGCTGTTCAAGGCCTCCGTGGTCGAAGGCATCCAGGACCTCGGCGCCGCCGGCATCTCCTGCGCCACCTCCGAGCTGGCCTCCAACGGCGACGGCGGCATGCACATCGAACTGACGTCCGTGCTGCTGCGGGATCCGACCCTGACCCCGGGCGAGATCCTGATGTCCGAGTCCCAGGAACGCATGATGGCGGTGGTCAAGCCGGAGAACGTCGAGGCGTTCGAGGCGATCCTGGCCAAGTGGAACGTGGAGTTCTCCTGGCTCGGCGAGGTCACCGACACCGGGCGCCTGGTCATCGACTGGGACGGCGAGACCATCGTGGACGTGGACCCGCGCACCGTGGCCCACGAGGGCCCGGTCTACGAGCGCCCGTACCACCGGCCCGGCTGGCTCGACGGCGTGCAGGCGGACTCCTTCGCCGGTTCCGCCGCCGCTGCCTCCCGCCCCGCATCCGGCGAGGAGCTCAAGGCGGCGGTGCTGGAACTGATGGCCTCCCCGAACATGTGCGCCAAGGACTGGATCACCAACCAGTACGACCGCTACGTGCGCGGCAACACCGCGCTGGCCATGCCCGACGACGCCGGGGTGATCCGCGTGGACGAAACCACCGGCCTGGGCGTGGCCCTGTCCACCGACTGCAACGGCCGCTACGCCTACCTGGACCCGTACGCCGGCGCCCAGCTGGCCCTGGCCGAGTCCTACCGCAACGTCGCCACCGCCGGCGCGGTGCCGATGGCGGTCACCGACTGCCTGAACTTCGGCTCCCCGGAGGACCCCGAGGTGATGTGGCAGTTCGCCGAGGCCGTGCGCGGGCTCTCCGACGCCTGCATGGAACTGGGCGTGCCGGTCACCGGCGGCAACGTCTCGCTCTACAACCAGACCGGCGGCGTGGCCATCCACCCGACCCCGGTGGTCGGCGTGCTGGGCCGGTTCGACGACGTCGCCCGCCGTACGCCGTCGGGCTGGCGCGAGGACGGCCAGGCAATCTACCTGATGGGCACCACCCGGGACGAGCTGGACGGCTCGGAGTGGGCCAACCTGCGCGGGCACCTCGGCGGCAGGCCGCCGGTGCTGGACCTGGCCGCGGAGAAGCTGCTCGGCGAGCTGCTGGTCAACGCCTCGCGCGACGGCATGGTCGACGCCGCGCACGACCTGTCCGAGGGCGGCCTCGCCGCGGCCCTGGCCGAGATGGCGCTGCGCTTCGGCGTCGGCGCCCGGATCGGGCTGGACGAGCTGTGCGAACGCGACGGCGTGGACCTGTTCACGGCGCTGTTCTCCGAGTCCCAGGCACGCGCCGTCGTCGCCGTGGCCCGCAGCGAGGAGGTGCGGTTCACGGACATGTGCACCGCGCGCGGCTTTGCGCACATCCGCATCGGCGTGGTGGACACCGAGAACCAGGCGCTGGATTTCCAGGGCAAGTTCAGCCTGCCGCTGGCCGAGCTGAAGGAAGCGCACGAGGGCACCCTGCCGAAGTACTTCGCCTGACCGCCGGTCTCAGGACGAAGGGCGCCTTTCCCGTGCGGGAAGGGCGCCCTTCGCTGTATCCGTGCCCTATTCCACGGTCATTTCGCCCATCTCGTCCCAGTCCTCGCCCTCGATCTGGCGGCTGATGATCCGCGGGGTCTGCTGCAGGTACTGCGGCTGCTCGGCCATCGCCTTCCTGAAGTGTTCGCTGTTCACGTGCGCCTCGGCGGCACCGTCCTTGAAGGCCTCGACAAGCACGTACTCGTGCGGGTCCTCGACGCTGCGGGACCAGTCGAACCAAAGGTTTCCCGGCTCGGCGCGGGTCGCCTCGGTGAATTCCCGCACCAGCTCGGGAAAGTTGTCCGCGTATTCGGGCCTGACCTTGAACTTCACCACGATGAAAATCATGGCTCCATCCTGCCAGATGCCAGCTTCCGGGCGGCCGAGAGGTACCTGCGGGTGACCAGCTGCTGGCAGGCGGCCGCCACCGGGCCGCCAGCGGTGTAGAACCAGTTGGCGTGCCGGCTGAAGGCGAACAGTTCGAACCGCACCTGCCCGTCCGGCCCCAGCACGGCGACAAAGCTTTCCTCCCCCCTTTCGGGGTGCCCGGGCAGGGTGCCGTAGCCGAAGCCGGTGCGCCGGGACCCGGCGGACCGCCGGTCCTCCTCGGCCCAGACCACTTCGCAAGGCGCCCACAGCCGGAACGGCCCGGCGCCGAAACCCGCGGCCATCCGCACGCCGGCCGCC
>NZ_JBHTML010000241.1:0-5021 GCF_042679445.1 Arthrobacter sp. GCM10027362 | reverse complement strand
GGGACGCGGCGTCGTACCGCTCCGCCTGGGCGGCAGCTGCGACCGCGGCGGGCACGCCGGCCGCGACGTAGCCGGCGTCCGCGAGCACGCGGACCCACGCCAGTTCGACGTCGAGCATGGCCTGGATGAACTGTGAGTCGCTGGTTAAACGGGACGCTGCTGTCCCGGCCGTGGCCGGGGACAGCAGCCCGAAGTCAGCGCTATCCGCTGTAGTCATGTGTGGTTAGGCTCCCGGAAAGCTCAGGAAGACCGTCTCGTCCGCGCCCTGCAGCCGGATGTCGAAGCGCAGGTCCCCGTTCGGTTCGCGCTCGGCGATCAGGGTCCGGCGCCGGTCCTCGGGCAGCGAGGACAGCAGCGGGTCGCTGGCCAGGGCCTCGGTGTCCTCCGGCAGGTAGATCCGGGTGAACAGCCGGTTGAGCAGGCCGCGGGCGAAGACCACCAGCGCGATGAACGGCGCCTTGCCGTCCTCGGTCGCCCCGGGGTTCACCGTGGTGAAGGTGTAGTGGCCCACGTTGTCCACGGCCGCCCGGCCCCAGCCGGTGAAGGTGAAGTCGTCGCGGACCAGCGAGCCGTCGGCCTGGGAAATCCGGCCGTTCTCGTCCGCCTGCCAGATTTCGAGCATGGAGTCCGGGACCGGATCGCCGTTGCCGTCGCTGACCACCCCGTGCAGCCGGATCGCGCCCGGATGCGCGCGGTGGACCAGCTCGCTGCCCTTTTCGTAGGGCAGGGCATAGCCGTAGAACGGGCCGATGGTCTGGCCGGGGGTGGCCACAAGCTTGGTTGACTCAGTCATTACTCTGCATCCTCGTTTTCCATCCAGGTACGGTTGCTGCCGGAGAGCACGATGTCCCAGCGGTAGCCGGTGTTCCACTCATGGGTGGTGAGGCTGTGGTCGTAGGTGGCCACGAGCCGGTCCCGGGCCTTCTGGTCCGTGATGGACTGGTAGATCGGGTCCAGCGGGAACAGCGGGTCGCCCGGGAAGTACATCTGGGTGATCATGCGCTGGGTGAAGTCCGTGCCGAAGAGCGAGAAGTGGATGTGGGCCGGACGCCAGGCGTTGTGGTGGTTCTTCCACGGGTACGGGGCCGGCTTGATGGTGGTGAACTTGTACTCGCCGTTCGGGCCGGTGATGCAGCGGCCGACGCCGGTGAAGTTCGGGTCGATCGGGGCCGGGTGCTGGTCCCGCTTGTGCACGTAGCGGCCGGCGGCGTTGGCCTGCCAGATTTCCACCAGCTGGTTGCGGACCGGGCGGCCGTCGCCGTCCAGGACCCTGCCCTGGACCACGATGCGCTCGCCGAGGGGTTCGCCGTTGTGCTGGATGGTCAGGTCGGATTCGAGGATGTGCACGTCGCGGTGGCCGAACGCCGGGCTCCACAGCTCGATGGTTTCCGGGTCCGTGTGGTGCAGGTCCTTGGTGGGATGGCGCAGCAGCGAGCTGCGGTAGGGGGCGAAGTCGATGCGCGGCTGCGTCTCCTCCCGGTTCCCCGCCTCCAGGCCCTTGCGGTAGGCGGCGTGGATGTCGCTGATTTCCTGGTTGATGGTCTCCTGAGAGTCCGCCGTCGCGGCGGGGTCCAGCACGTGGCTGTTCTCAAAAGATTCTTCCGGAGCTTCGGGGCCCATCGGGATCTCCTTCCGTGTACTTAGCTGATGCGGTTACTTGTGGGGCCAGCCCGTGTAGGACTCGGCCAGGTACTGCTGGCCGTAGCGGGAGCCGGTGACGGTGGCCAGTTCCCCCAGGGCGCGCTTGCGTTCGAACGGGGAGGCGTCGTTGCGGGTGTGCAGCATGCTGGTCATCCAGTAGGAGAAGTTCTGCGCCTTCCAGACCCGCTGCAGCGCGAGGTCGGAGTAGCCCTCGAGCAGCGCATCGCTGCCGGTGGAGTAGAAGGAGTCGATGGCCTCGAAGAGCACCTTGACGTCGGCGAAGGCCAGGTTCAGGCCCTTGGCGCCGGTCGGCGGCACGGTGTGTCCGGCGTCCCCGGCCAGGAACATGCGGCCGTGGCTGAGCGGCTCGCGCACGAAGGAGCGGAAGCCGAGCACCGTCTTGTCGAAGATCGGGCCGCGCTTGAGCTGGAAGCCGTCCGGGCCGTCCACCCGCTTCTGCAGCTCGTCCCAGATCCGGTCCTCGCTCCAGTTGTCCACGTTCTCGCCCGGGTCGCACTGGAAGTACATGCGCTGGACGGTTTCGCTGCGCTGGGAGATCAGCGCGAAGCCGTGCGGGGAGTTGGCGTAGATCAGCTCCGGGGCGCTCTTGGGGGCTTCGGTGAGGATGCCGAACCAGGCGAAGGGGTACTCGATCTTGTAGTCCTGCTCGCCCTTGACGGCGTGGCGGCAGAAGCTGCGCGAACCGTCGGCGCCAACCAGGATGTCGCAGTGCACCTCGAACTGTGCGCCGGCCTTGTCCGCGAAGCGGAACTTCGGCGTGGTGGTCTCCAGGTCCAGCACTTCCGTGACGGCGCACTCGTAGCGCACGTCGCCGCCGTCGCGCCGGCGGGCCGCGGCCAGGTCCACGAACACCTCGTTCTGTGCATACAGGGTGACCGTCGCCCCGACCAGGTCCTTGAAGTCCAGCGGGTGGGATTCGCCGTTGAAGCGCAGGTCGATGCCGGCGTGTTCGTCGCCCTCGGTGAGCACGCGGCCGTCGACGCCGGTGTCGGTGAGCATCTTGACCGAGCCGGCCTCGAGGATGCCGGCGCGGTGGGTGTGGCGGATGGTCTCGTGGTCCCGGGATTCGACGACGATGTTCTCGATGCCGGCCTTGGCCAGCAGGTGGGACAGCATCAGGCCGGCGGGCCCGCCGCCGACGATGCCGACCTGGGTCCTGAGGATTTGCGCGTTTGCGCCCATGGGGGAGGCTCCTTCGCTGCTGCGGAATGTAGGCTGCATTTCGATTCAGTGTGACTGCCGGTACACCGGGGCCGCACCGCCGTTCTCATTGAATGAAAATTGCTACGCCGGCCCCTCCCCGATGGTGCGGGCGATGCCGCGCGCGGCCGTCATCAGGGCCGGGACGACCGACTGGAAATTCTCGAAACCCAGCGGCACGACGACGCCGAGCGCCGCCTGGGCATGGCCCAGCCGGTCCAGCACCGGCACTGCGATGCCGGTGGTGTCCGCATCCACCCTGCCGTCGAACGCCGCATAGCCGCGCAGCCGGATCTGCGCCAGATGCCGGCGAAAGTCGAAGGACACCGCGTCCGCGGCGTCCGGGTGCCGGTTCAGGTAGGACTCCTGGACGTGGTTGGGCGAATGGGCCAGCAGCACCATGCCCAGCGAGGTGCGGTGCACCGGCATGCGGCCGGCGATCTGGGCCTGGTTGACCACCGAGCCGCGGCTGGACAGCCGTTCGATCACCAGGACCTCGTCATCGCGCAGGATCGCCAGCTGGGTGTGCTGGCGGACCACCGAGTGGACGTCGTCCATGAACGGCAGGGCCGCCTGGCGCAGGTCGACGGCCGGCGACGAGCGGTTGGCCAGCTCCCACAGGCGCAGTCCCGGCCGCACCTGGCCGTTGGCATCCCGGCTCAGCAGCCCGTGGCGGACCAGGTCCGCGGCGAGGCGGTAGGCGGTGGCCAGCGGGACGTCCGCCCGGCGGGCCAGGGTGGAGATGCTCATCGAGCCCTTCGTCTCGTCGAAGGCGCCCAGGACCCGGACCAGCCGATCCAGCATGGAGTCACCGGATGGTGAATTGGCCATTTACCTAGGTTCTCACACCGGTGCGCGGAAGACGTGCCGGAGCTTGCCGCTGCGCGGCTGCAGCTGCGGCCCCTCGGACGCCCGGTGTACCGCGGCGGCGGGCAGGCCCTGGGCCCGCAGGAAATCCCGCAGGTGCGTGCGGACCCCGGCCCAGACCCGGTCCGCGGCCCAGCCGGGCAGCGGCTCCAGCCGGACGGACAGCGCGGCGGGACCTGTCTGCACCAGCTGGAACCTGCCCACCCCCGGGGTTTCCTCGACCACGGTTGCCAGCGCCATGGGCAGCAGGGGGACCTCTCCCTGCGGGCCGGCCAGGCGCAGGATCTCGTCGGTGCGGCCCTCGACCCGCAGCGTCGGCAGCGGGCTGCCGCAGCGGCAGCGACGCGGATCGAGCGCGACGGCGTCGGCGAGCTCGTAGCGGATCAGCGGCTGGACGAAATTGGCCAGGTTGGTCAGCAGCAGCGAGCATGACAGCTCCCCCGGCGGAACCGGCCTGCCGGCCGCATCGACCGGTTCCAGGATGAACCAGTCGCTGTTTACGTGCTGGCTGCCGTACCGGCAGGGAAGGGTCAGCGGGCTGGCTTCCGAGGCGCCGTAGAGCTCGAGGACCGGGCAGCCGAACGCAGCCTCGATCTTCCCGCGGGCCGCCGGCAGCAGCTGTTCGCCGCCGGCGACCATGATGGCCGGTGCGATCCGCAGGCGCCCGGCGGCCTGTTCGCCGGCCAGCATTTCCAGTCCGCTCGGGTAGGAGGCCACGGCCGCCGGGTGGTAGCGGTTCAGCTGCCGGACCAGCTGCGGCAGCGGCTCCTGTACCGGGAGGAACCGCGAAAACTGGCCCCGCAGCGGTGCCGCCCGCAGCCGCCGCTCATACAGGACGGTGCTGAGGAAGTGTCCGCCCGAGGCGAAGAGCAGCGCCGGCCGGAGGCTGCCGGCGAGCAGCCGGACGAGCAGCCGCGGACCGAGGCCGGGAAGCCGGCCCAGGACCAGGCCGGACATCACCGCCAGGGCGCGGCGGTCCTGCACCAGCAGGGCGGGCTCCCCGGTGGAGCCGGACGTGGTGACGACGACGTACCGGCCAAGGAAGTCCGTGCCGATGTTGCCCGGATCGCGGACGAAGTCCTGCACGGCCGCCCGCGTTACGGCCGGATCGGTGGTCCATTCGTCGAAGTGCGCCATCAGCTCCGGTTTGGCAACCGGCGGCAGCGAGGCGAGTCCGGCGCCGTCGTCCAGCCCGGCATAGAGCCGGCGGTAGAAGGCCGACCGGCTGCGCGCATGGGCCACCAGCGCCGCCAGCCGTTCCTCCCGGCGGGCGGCCAGGGCCGCGGCTTCCG
>NZ_JBHTML010000240.1:0-5040 GCF_042679445.1 Arthrobacter sp. GCM10027362 | reverse complement strand
GAACCCGGAAGCTAAGACCCGCAGCGCCGAGGGTACTGCACCCGGGAGGGTGTGGGAGAGCAGGACACCGCCGCACAATCCTTGGGCAAAGGCCCCGCCAACGACGGCGGGGCCATTGCTGTATACGCCGGGTCAGGGGTGTCACAGCCCTTCCGGTCCGCGCTGCGATGCCGCTGCACTAGAATAGATCGGTGGCACGGAATGATTTCCGCGCGATGACTTCCAAATAAATCCCCAAATTCATAGCGTTTGACGGCCCAGGAGCTACCTGGGATGCCTGGCCCGCTGAAAGGAGCTTCCGGCATGGCTGAATTCCATGGTCGTGGTGGACGAGACGACAAGGGCGGTGCCTACCGGCGAACGAACAACTCGGGCGGCGATCCGCGCGGCTATCGTTCCCGTGAGGGCCGGCCAGGGCCGGAGCGCGGCGGGCAGGGTTACCGTCCCCGTGAGGACCGCCGTGATTTTGAGGAGCGTCCGCGCCGCGAGTACGGTGACCGTCCCCGTCCGGACCGCCGCGAGGGCGGCCGTGAGGACCGCGGTGGCCAGGGCTTCCGTCCGCGTGAGGACCGCGGCTATGAGTCGCGCGGCCCGCGCCGCGACTTCGAAGAACGGCCCCGCCGCGAGTACGGTGACCGTCCCCGTCCGGACCGCCGCGAGGGCGGCCGTGAGGACCGGCGCGACTTCGAAGAACGGCCCCGCCGCGACTACGGCGACAGGCCTGCGGGTCGTGGTGGTTGGGAGGAGCGGCCCCGCCCGGAGCGGCCGCACAATGCGAGGGATCTACGCAGCGCCAATCGTGCGGATCGGCCGAGATCCCCTGAAATCGATGAGGACGTTACCGGATCCGAGCTGGACCGGGCGGTGCGTGCCCAGTTGAAGACCTTGGAATCCAAGAATGCCGAGTGGGTGTCCAAGCACTTGGTCATGGCCGCCCGCCTGATGGATGTGGACCCGGAGCTGGCGTTCCAGCATGCGCTTGCCGCCAGCCGCCGCGGCGGACGGATGGCACCGGTCCGTGAGGCGGTCGGGCTCACTGCCTATGCTGCCGGCAACTTCGGTGAAGCGTTGCGCGAGCTCCGTACCTTCCGTCGGATCAGCGGTTCCAACGAGCATCTGCCGATCATGGCGGACTGTGAGCGCGGCCTCGGCCGCCCGGACCGCGCGCTGGAGCTGGCCCGGTCCGAAGATGCCGAGACACTGGACACTGCAGGCAAGGTCGAGTTGGCCATCGTGACTTCCGGTGCCCATTCCGACCTGGGCGAACTCGACGCAGCCGTTGCCGCCTTGGAGATCCCGCAGCTGGATATGAACCGGGCTTTCTCCTTCAGCCCGCGGCTGTTCCGCACTTATGCGGATGCGTTGGATGCAGTCGGCCGAAACGAGGAAGCCGCCCAGTGGCGCCGCCAGGCGCTGATGGCCGAGAGCGCCCTGGGGGTCGGTGACTTTGCCGAACCCGAAATCATCGACCTGGGGGAGGACGAGGAATCCAAGCCCGAACGTCCCCGCGGCCGGGAGGCGGAGCAGACCGCCTCGCCGGAGCCAGCCGAAGAATCCGATGAAGAGTCCGCCGTGGAAGCCGAGGGCGGCTCCGACGAGGCTGCCGCTGCACCCGCTGAACCGACCGGGACGCCGACGGAAGAACCGGATGAGGAAGCCATGGCGGCGGATTCCGTAGCCGAGGCACCTGTAACCGGAGAAGCCGCAGCGGAGGACGCCGGCGAGCCGGTCCGGGACGAGGCCACGCAGGCTGCCGGCAGCGATGACTGACGTCCCGCTGATCTCCGGGTACGACGCACTGCTTTCGGACCTGGACGGAGTCGTCTATGCCGGCCCCGGTGCCATCGACGGCGCCATCGAGGCGCTGGACAAGCTGGCGGAAACCGGGACCGCACTGGGCTACATCACCAACAACGCCTCGCGCTCACCGGAGGTCGTGGCGGCCCACCTGCGCAGCCTCGGCGCGCCTGCGGCGCCCGGGCAGGTCTTTGGCTCCGCCTGGGCCGGCGCCCTGCTGCTGGCCCGGAATGTGGCTGCCGGATCGAAGGTCCTTGTGACCGGCAGCCATTTCCTTGCCGAGATGGTGGAAGACCAGGGTCTGGTGCCGGTACGGTCAGCGAACGACGGGCCGGCCGCCGTGATCCAAGGCTTCGACCCCTCGATCGGCTGGAAGGACCTTGCCGAGGCATCCTACGCAATTGCCGGCGGTGCCTTCTGGGTGGCCACCAACACGGACATGACCATTCCCCAGGCGCGTGGCATAGCGCCCGGCAACGGCGCACTGGTTGCAGCGGTCCAGGCCTCCACCGGGGCCGTGCCCGTGGTTGCCGGCAAACCCGAGGCAACGCTGTTCGAAGCCGCCGCCGCCAGCTTGGGCGCCAGGCGTCCGCTGGTGGTTGGGGACCGGTTGGATACGGATATCCTCGGCGGCAACAACGCCGGGATGGATACGGCCGCAGTCCTGACCGGCGTGGATACCGTGGAATCGATCCTGGCTGCCCGGGCGGCCGAGCGTCCCCGGTACCTGCTTGCCGACCTGCGCGGACTCTACCAGCCGTACCCGGAGGTTGTTGCCGACGGCGGCGGAGCCTTCCGGTGCGGGGACTCCTCAGCCACGGTCGAGGATGGCAAGCTCCTGCTGTCAGGCAGCCGCGAAAGCCTGGATACCTGGCGCTGTGCCTGTGCCGCCTGGTGGCACGCCCACCCGGAAGCGGACATTGCGGTCAGTCCTCGGTCGGTGTTGTAACCCCGCTCGCTAGACTGGTTGAGGAAACAGTCGGAAGGGAGCAGCACGCATGGATACGCCAGGGGCCTGGCCCGCCCTGCCGGGCCCGACCGGGGACGACGGCGTGGACGCTATCCTCGCCGACTTGGCGCAACTGCCCGGGCTTGCCACCGCTGAGCATGCGGCACGCTACGAGCAGATCCACGACGACCTGCGGGCCGAGCTCGACGCCGGAGCGGACTAAGCGCCGATGCCACGCCTTGACCAGGAACTCGTGGCCCGCGGCCTCGCCCGCTCCCGCACCCATGCAGCCAAACTGATCGCGGACGGGCTCGTCAGCCGGGCGGGCACCGTGCTGACGAAGCCCGCGGCCGCCGTCGGACCCGGCGACCAACTGCAGGTGGCCAGCGTCGGACCGGACTATGTCAGCCGCGCCGGGCACAAGCTCGCCGGTGCGTTGGCCGCCTTCCCGGAGATCCGTCCGCAGGGGCTGCGCTGCCTCGACGCCGGCGCTTCCACCGGCGGTTTCACGGACGTGCTGCTGCGTGCCGGAGCACGCGAGGTGGCAGCGGTGGACGTCGGCCACGGCCAGCTGGTCCCGCAGCTGCGCGCCGATGCCCGGGTACATGTCTTCGAGGGCCTGAACGTGCGCTACCTCGACAGCGCGGCCATTGGCGGGCCCGCCGCGTTGACTGTGGCGGATCTGTCCTTCATCTCGCTGACGCTGGTCATCGGGCCGCTCAGCCGGGCGACCTTGCCAGGCGGCGACCTGGTTCTGATGGTCAAGCCGCAATTCGAAGTGGGCCGGGAAAACCTTGCGAGCACCGGCGTCGTTACGTCCGAGGCCGAGCGGCGGCGGGCGGTGGAACGGGTGGTGCGCAGTGCCGTCGGAACCGGGCTGGAAGTCAGGGGCCTGGCCCGCAGCCCGCTGCCCGGCCAGGACGGCAACGTCGAGTTCTTCCTGTGGATCAAGGTGCCGTTGTCGCAGCCGGTGCCTAGGATCGGTATTGAACTGGAAGCCGAGGTGCGGGAGGCGATGGGGCACTACCCGCGATGAGCACTATCCGCAATATGGCAGACCATCCGCGGCGACCAGGCACAAGCCATCGAAAGTGAGCGCATGAGCAGGCGAATCCTAATTCTCACCCACACCGGCCGGCGCGACGCCATGGCCGCAGCGCAGGAAACCTGCCTTCAGCTGCGGGCAGCCGGGCTGGTGCCGGTGATGCGACGGCAGGAAATGGAGCACATCCGCCGGGAGTATGGCGGAGTGGCGGCCCCCGTCGAGGTCCTGGACCACGATGTGGACTTGGACGGGGTGGACCTGGGCATGGTCCTGGGCGGGGACGGAACCATCCTGCGGGCGGCCGAGCTGGTCCGGGGTTCGGATGTGCCCCTGCTTGGGGTGAATCTGGGCCATGTCGGGTTCCTGGCCGAGAGCGAGCGGGCGGACCTGGCCCAGACCGTGCACTGGGTGGTAGGCCGTGAGTACACGGTCGAAGAGCGGATGACCATCGATGTGCAGGTGTGGCTGGACAAGCAGAAGATCGCGCACACCTGGGCCCTGAACGAGGCGACGGTGGAGAAATCGGACCGCCAGCGCATGCTCGAGGTGGTGCTCGAAGTGGACGCCCGGCCGATCAGCTCCTTTGGCTGCGACGGGGTGGTGATGGCTACCCCGACGGGCTCCACAGCCTACGCCTTCTCTGCCGGCGGGCCGGTGGTGTGGCCGGAGGTCCAGGCGCTGCTGATGGTGCCGATCAGCGCCCACGCGCTCTTTGCCAAGCCGCTCGTGGTGGCCCCGACCTCGGTTATGGCCCTGGAGATCCTGGCCCGCACCGACGCCGACGGCGTGCTGTGGTGCGATGGCCGCAGGAGCCTGGACCTGCCGCCCGGTTCGCGGGTGGAGGTCACCAAGTCGGATCAGCCGGTACGCCTGGCCCGAACCCGGCAGACTCCCTTTGCCGAGCGCCTGGTGCGCAAGTTCGAGCTGCCGACCACCGGCTGGCGCGGGCCGGTCAAAGGATCCGAAGCGGAGCTGCCTGCCATCCCGGTGGCGCAGGTCCAGACGGTGGAGCCGCACCATATCCAGCCGCGTGAGGAGACACGGCCATGATCGAGGAAATCCGGATCCGCAACCTGGGGGTCATCACGGAGGCTACGCTGCCGTTGGGGCCGGGTTTGTCCGTGGTCACCGGCGAGACCGGCGCGGGCAAGACCATGGTGGTCAGCGCGCTGGGGCTGCTGCTCGGGGCCCGGTCCGACGCCGGCGCCGTGCGCACCGGCGCTCCGTCCGCCGTCGCCGAGGCGGTGGT
>NZ_JBHTML010000239.1:0-5064 GCF_042679445.1 Arthrobacter sp. GCM10027362 | reverse complement strand
TCGCCCTGACCTACCGCGGCGGCACCATCCTGCGCGCGATCACCATCTGGCTCAAGGCATTAGGAGACACACCCTAGGGGTGGAACGCACCCGGCATGCGGTTTCGCGCACGCCGGGCCCTCGCGTCCCACCCCGGCGGTTGCCGGGACCGTTGCCTGAGCTGGAGTCTGCGCCGCGGCAGCAGTGCCGGTACGTCCTAAAAGCCCGTCGCCGGTGCCGTCGATGCCCCGGCCAGGTCGGCGCCGGCCTCGTGGCAGACCAGCAGGCCGAAGGGCCCTCGGCCTCGGCGCCGCCGGGGCTGCCAAGCGGGGTCGAAGACGCTGCGCTCCTCGTCCCCGAAGAGACGGACCTTGTGTAGCGCAGCAATTTCCTGCCGCTGCCCAGCGGAGCCGCGGCCGCCGCCAAGCCAGGCACGCAAGACGCCCGCCCGACGGTCTAGAGTGGGGCGCGAGGGTCCCGCTGTGGCGGCGGAGCCGACACTGCGGGAGCGCCCAAAAGCGAAAGGCGGTCAGCATTGACCATACCCGGCGGTGCTCGCCGCGCATCTGCGCCGGTGCTGATGATGGCGGGCATCATGCTCGTGGCGGCCAACCTCCGGCCGGTGCTGACCGCGGTGGGGCCGCTGTTGGACCAGATCGGCGCGGATACCGGTCTGGGCGAGGCGGCACTGGGTTTCCTGGCGGCGGTACCGCTGCTGGCGTTCGGTGCGTTCTCGCCGCTGGCCCACGGGATCAGCGGCAGGTTCGGTGTCGAGCGGACGGTCTTCGTGTCCCTGCTGGTGCTGGCCGCCGGGACCCTGCTGCGGCCGGCCCCGGGCAGCCCCGCCAACCTGTGGGCCGGGACGGTGATCATCGGCGCGGCGATTGCGGTCTGCAACGTGCTGCTGCCGGCTATCCTCAAGCGCGATTTCCCCACCCGGATGGCGTCCCTGACGGGGCTCTATTCCGCCGTGCTGGGCGGCATCGCGTCCTTGGGCGCGGGCCTGGCCGTGCCGCTGTCGCGGCTGCCCGTGGGTGACGGCGCCCCGGGTGGCTGGCGGTTCGCACTGGCGGCCTACGTGGTGCTGACGGTCCCGGCGCTGCTGCTCTGGCTGCCGCAGGTGCGGAGGCGGCGGGCCGGGAGCCAGCCTGGGAAACCCGGGCCGCAGGCAGCGGCCCGGGTGGCCAAGGACGCTTCGCCGCCCCGTGGAGCGGTATGGAAGTCCGGCGTCGCCTGGCAGGTGACGCTCTACATGGGGCTGCAGTCCATGTCGTTCTATATCCTCATCACTTGGCTGCCCACGCTCGAGCGCAGCTACGGGCGCGGCCACGTCGAGTCCGGCTGGGACCTGATGCTCTTCCAGCTCATCGGCGTGGTGTCCAGCCTGCTGACGCCGCAGCTGCTGCGCGGCCGGCAGCAGCGCTTCGCGGCCACGCTGCCGCCGTTCCTGGTCGCGGCGGGTGTGGCGGGGCTGATGCTGGCTCCGGGCGGGATGCTGCTGTGGGTGCTGCTGGCCGGGTTCGGCGGCGGCAGTTCGCTGGTGACCGCACTGGCGCTGTTCGGGCTGCGGACGATGAACCATCGCGAGGCCAGCGCGCTGTCGGGGATGGCCCAGTCGGTGGGCTACCTGCTCGCGGCGGCTGGGCCGCCGCTGTTCGGGGCGCTCTACGGGCGCACCGGCACCTGGTGGCTGCCGCTGCTGCTGCTCGTGGCCGTCGCCGTGGCGCAGATGGCCACCGGGCTGGCGGTGGGCAGGGACCGTTTCGCATTCAAGGCGGGGAACCGGCCTGGCCGCGCCGGCGGGTGAACGGTTCACCAATCTGACACGATCGAAGCATGACTGACTTCAAGGACGTCCTCTGGTTGCTGGCCGATGTGCTGATTGCCGTGGCCGGCGCCCTGGCAATCACCGCGGTCCTGCGGGCGGTCGCAAACCGGCTGTTCCGGCGGGTGCCGGAGATCCGCCGGATCTCCGCCCGTGCGCGGAACCCGTTCCGGGTGCTGCTGGCCGCCGCCGGGATGCGCGCGGTGTTCGGCCTGACCTCCGCGGACGAGCCGTGGTTCACGGCGGTGGACTGGATTCTGGTGGTGGTGCTGATCGGCGCACTAACCTGGTTCGCAGTCGTGATGCTGCTGGTCATCGAGACGGCCATCCTGGCCAGGTACCACACGGATATCAAGGACAACCGCCGGCTCCGCCGGCTCAAGACCCAGGTCATCCTGGGCCGACGCGTGGCCGTGTCGCTGCTGGTGGTCATTGCGGTGGCATGTGTCCTCCTGACCATCCCGCAGGTCCGTGCCCTGGGCGCCGGCATCCTGGCCTCCGCCGGCGTGCTCTCCGTCGTCGCCGGCCTCGCCGCCCAGAGCTCGCTGACCAACGTTTTCGCAGGCATGCAGCTGGCCTTCACCGACGCGATCCGCGTGGACGACGTGGTGGTGGTAGAGCAGCAGTGGGGCACGGTCGAGGAGATCACCATGACCTATGTGGTGGTCCATATCTGGGACGACCGCCGGCTGATCCTGCCCTCCACCTACTTCACCACCACGCCGTTCGAGAATTGGACCCGGCGGACGGCGGCCCTGCTGGGCACCGTGGAGCTGGATGTGGACTGGCGCGTACCGGTGGACGAGCTGCGGGCGCAGTTGAAGACCGTGGTCGAGGGTTCCCGGCTCTGGGACGGGCGCACCGCCATCCTGCAGGTTACCGACGCCGTCAACTCGCTGGTGCGCGTGCGCATCCTGGTCAGCGCCGAGGACAGCGGCACCCTGTTCGACCTGCGCTGCCTGGTGCGCGAGGCCATGGTCGTGTTCCTGCAGCGCGAGTACCCGCAGGCGCTGCCGCGCCAGCGCTGGGAGGCCGTCGGCGGAGCCGGCGGCCCTGCCGCCCGCCGTACCACGGCACCGGCGGCCAAGGCGGACGAAGCGCAGCTGTTCGCCGGCACCATTGACGCCGTTGAACGCAGCAAGGCGTTCACCGGTCCGGGCGAGGAGGTCTTCGAGGAGCGCGGACGCCGGGCGGACCACGGTAAGTAGCGGCCCGGCCCACGCCGCGGCCAGGAGGAATGCGGGGCAGTGGCCGAGGAGGCGAGCGGCCGCGCATTGCGCGCGGGCGAGCGCGATCAGCACGGCCAGCACCAGCACGTTGCGGTAGACGAAGGTCGAGACGTGGCCGGCGGCGTCCTCCACGGAGACTCGCGCACCGGCTGGTTCGTCACGGAACAGTTGCATCCCATCCCGCACCGGACACGGCGCGGGTCAGCCGCCCTGCCGGTAGGCCTCGATCTGCCGGTGCCGGCGCAGCAGGCTCTCACGGCGCTGGACGTCGTCCCCGGCGGTTAGTTCGATGTGCCGCTCCCCGTAGCGCCACAGCAGCAGGTCGTCGAGCAGCCGGTCCGGGCCCGGCGAGTAGCGGTGGTCCAGGGCCTTGCGCACGTGGGTGATGGCCTCGGTCTGGAGCAGGCCGGCCAGGTCCATGGTGGTTTTCAGGCCGTGGGCGGCCAGCAGTTCGGCCGCCCAGCCCCAGTCGTCGTCGGCCTTGCGGTCCACATGCGGCAGCAGGGTCTGCCATACGTCACGGATGCGGTTCGGTGTCAGTGGTGCGGCACCCTCGCCGTCTTCGTCCCAATAGCCGGCGACCGTCTCGTAGCGTTCATCCAGGTCGACGAAGACGGACTCGACCGTCTCGAGCATGGCTGCCGCGGCGGTGAACTGGCGGTCCACATAGGGGCTGCGTGCCCGCGGTTCGCTGGCCTTGAAGCGGATCCGGTGTTCGAACTCGGACCAGGCGTGGGCCAGGATGGTCCGGATCTGGACTTCGAACAGGTAGCTGCCGGTGGGCCGGGGCGGGCCGGCGAGCACCTCCTGGTACTGCTTCACCGTGCCGCTCTGGATGGTGCGCAGGATCAGGTGCCGGCTGGAGTAGCCGTACGTGCCCGATTCGATCGAGCCGATGTCCTTCTCCTGGTCCACCCGGCAGTCGAACTCGCTGCGCTGGCGCTTGATCAGGTTGGCCGCGGCCCGGATTTCGTGCGGCAGGCCGACGATCACCCGCACGCCCACCAGGTCGTGCAGGTCCCGGAGCGGATCGGGGAACTCCAGCACCGGGACGCCGCCGGGCTCCGCCGCCTTCACGACCCTGGCGGCCTTGTCGCGGAAGGACTCGACGGTTTTCGTGCGGGAGGTGATGAACAACGGCTGCAGGTCGGTGCCGCGGAAGATGTCCCGGATCCGGGCCTGCATGTCTGCGGTGACGGCTTCGAGCTGCGGCCGGACCCGCTCGAACTCGCGGACCGCTTCCTCGACCCCTGGCCGCAGCCGATCGTCCAGCCGGTCCCAAAGCAGTCCCATCTTCTCGGCTCCTTCACGTGTGGGCGGGCTGCGCAACCTGCGCAACCCGCCCAGCGTATCGCCTTGTTATTCCGCGGCGCCGCTCAACCCGGCACGTGGCGGTCCGCCACCTCCAGGGCCCGGTCCAGGATTGCCAATCCGCTGCGGGCATCCTCAACGCTGATGTTCGGCGGCGGGGCCACGTGGGCGCGGTTGAAGTTCGCGAACGGGAGCAGGCCGCCGGCCTTGCACGCGGCGATGACCTCGTCCATTTCCGGGGAGGAGCCGCCGTAGGCGGCCAGGGGTTCGCGGGTGTGCCGGTTTTTCACCAGTTTCACGGCCCAGAAGCAGCCCAGCCCGCGCACCTCGCCGGCGGACCGGTGGCGTGCGGCGATTTCGCGCAGGCCCGGGCCGATGCCTCGGTCCCGAGCCGGGCCGCGTTCCCGACCATGCCCTCCCCGGCCATGCGTTGATGGTGGCCACCGCGGCTCCGCGGCCACGCCGGTGGCTGATGCGGTGGTGGTTGCCTCGGTAGTCGTGCTTGCCCTTCGAAGATCCTGTGCCGCTCAGGCGTTCTGCGGGAAGCCGAGGTTGATGCCGCCGTGGCTGGGATCCAGCCAGCGGGTGGTCACGGCCTTGCCCCGGGTGAAGAACTGTACGCCCTCGGCGCCGTGGGCGTGGCTGTCGCCGAAGAGCGAGTTCTTCCAGCCGCCGAAGGAGTAGTAGGCCATCGGCACCGGGATGGGCACGTTGATGCCC
>NZ_JBHTML010000238.1:0-5107 GCF_042679445.1 Arthrobacter sp. GCM10027362 | reverse complement strand
TCGGCGAAATTGCTGTGCTCGGCCACGGCATGGCCGATGGCAGGATGGGCGATCTGCAGCAGCAGGGCCCGCCCCGCGCCGGCGAGCAAAACACCCTCCGCCCCGATGTCGGCCAGTCCACGGACCATTCAGACACTGTACCCGATCCGGTTCCCGGCCCCGGTTCGCTGCCCGCAGGGCCCCGCACCCGGACGGGCGTCCGGCAACCGCGCCGGCAAGGCTCCCAGCACGTCTCGAATTTGAAGTGCAAGAGGGCGCGAAACCCGCTTCTCAGCATTCCAATTCGGGCGGACAATTCTTACCAGGATTCCTGGAATCCGTGCTTGAACGTTTCGGTCATACTCCGACCCGGTCCTTGAAGTCTTAAGGGTGCCATCGCATCCGCTTTATCTGAAACCAGGTGCACCGTGCTCCACAGCACCACCGCAACTCCCCAGCCCTTGCAGTCCCGGACAGGAGTCCGGACCAAGGTCCGTGCCATGATCATCGCCGTCCTTGTGGGTCTGGGCATGATCGTCATGCCGGCAGCGTCCCCGGCGACAATCGACAGCAACCACAGGCGGCCCGCCGCGGAACCGCCGTACATCCATACCAGTGCCTTCAACAAGCGCTTTATTTACGGCGCCGCACACCAGGAGTGGTCCGGCAGACACCATTTGTTTGTCTGGCTTTACCAGTGGTACGGAGGCGGATGGCATAACGTCGCCCAAAATGACGTGGAAGGGGATGCTTCCAACCTCCGCGCCATATCGTATGTGTATTGCGGGGAACCGTACAAAAAATACTGGTTCTATACCTACAGCAGTTCATGGACCCTGACTCCGTACGGCTGGCAATACGACGGTTCGGATGCGTCACGGGCCGTCGAACTGGGCTGCTAGGGCAGTTCTCATCCCATGCCTGGGATTTCCACCGGACAAACGGTTGGCAGACATCCCACGCAGGCTACGGTCGGCCCTCTTCCTCGCACATGTCGCAGGGATGCCGGCACAGGGACTCATGCGAGGCAATCCGCTCCGCCGTTGGGGCTGATTCAGGGGCTGCAACTGCCCACTTCGCGGCGCGCTGCAAAGGCGGTCTGCACCAGCACCCAGGAAACAAGAGACCCCCGCTACCAGGGACAGGTGGCGGGGGCCTTTTGTGCGTATCCAAATGGGATATGCGTTCGTGTTTCCAGCTATGGGGGATGTTGGAAGCACAGTCACCCACGCTATCAGCGGGAAAAGCAGCGAGATGTGAGGCTCCGTGAGCGTGTCGTTTTCCTCGCCGGACCAGATTCATCTCACGCAGCTATACACAAGCGCAGGTCAGGGGAATTTTCCCAGTTCGTGAGCCATCTGGACGAGGCCCGGGAAATCCTCGCATGGTTGGCGACCGGGGACCGGCGAAGCGCGGATTGTTCGCGCAGCCCGGCCACTCGAAATGTGTCTCGGAGCAGTCTGCGACGACAGTTAAGGCGATGGCCACCTGCGAGACATAGCGATGAGACACCGGCTTTCCCGAGGATTCAACGGCGTCCGGGTGTCTCGATCTGGTCTTGATTTTGCCTTGAGGGTTTCCAAGCGTGCGCCAAGGCTTGGCCGGTAACTGCTAAGTATGCTTTCCTGTTGCGGAGGGATAACGAAGCCGTCAATCCGGAAGCTGCGTGGCATGTGTCGGTTCAGCTTCCCGGATGTTCCCCGCCGCCAGGCCTGGCCCCCAATCGAGCCTGCCGGCGGATGGTGCGGCCCCGACCGGTTCCCCCAACGCCGGCCGGGGCCGCAATCTCCAGGACATGGAACAGTCATAGCGCCCCCAATTCACACGCTGTGACCCATGTCACCCAGGTCACGGTAGCACCGGCGCGTATGGCTCCGCTGGCGACACGCTGCCGGCTTCCCTGACAGGGATGTCCGCGCTGCAGCAGGTGGTTGTGTTTCCAATCCCCCAACCTGCATACCCATCAAAGATCCCACCGCCCGCGCCGGGTAGCGGGAGTCTCTCGTGTCCTCGCCGCCGGTTGCAGCCGACGGCCGGCCTGAACCCGGCAGGGCACCCAATCCCGTTGGTTAACCGGTGCCTGACCGTCCAGCCGGAATTCCCGGCCATCTGCTAATTCCCTACCGTCAGCCGATGACTAACTATGTGTACGGGTGGTCCCTGCTGGAACCCGGCGCATGCGGGAGGTCCGGGCAGCACCTGTAGCGGTTGGGATACCGCGGATTCTGTTGGTCGAGGCAACACCCGTTTTAGGGAGTGGCTTCGATGTATCGAAGGTTCGATTCGCCTGCATGCCGGCGGTTTTTGGCTCTTATCCGTGAGGGCCGCGGTCTCAAACTTCGGCCCGTGCGGCCGGTGTCGGGAAGGAGACGGCGTACCGGTGGCTGCGCGATGAGTACTTCCGGCTCCGTGGCGAGGGCTTGGACCATGCGGGAGCCCAGGCCTGGCTCGGATTCTTCTCCGGCCGTGCCCGGGAGTGGAACGAGCGGTTCCTGGAAAACAGGAACGGGCGCCATCACCTCCAGGTCGAACCCGCGGCCGGGGAAGCGTTCCGGCCTGTCTGCCTGGGCGGGGCGGTCCTGGAAACTGCCGCCGCGGCCCCAGAGGTAAGTCTGGCGACCGGGTACCGGTGGCTTTACGGCCGTTTCATGGTGCTGCGGTCTGGGCATCCGGCCGCGCGGGTGGGCAGGGAGCTGCGGCTCCCGCCCGCGGTGGCCGCTGCCTGGGAGGCCCGGCGGAAAAGCACCTGGGCGCCGAAAAGGCCCGGCTGCGGCAGGTGCACCTGGACGGGATCCGAGAAGCACGGGATGTCGCCGAACGCACCGCGAAGCCCCTGTCCGCGGCGCAGGAACTGCGGGCCCTGCGGGAGACACGGTACCGGGAACTGGTCAATGCCGGGGCCTCGGACACCCGGGCCTGCAGGATGTTGGGAGTGAGCAGGAACATCGGGACCAGACTGCGGAACCGGCGCGCGGCACAGCCGCAGGGGCAGGCCGGGCCGTCCTCGAAGGCGGTACCTGTCCCTGCGCGAACGGCTGCAGATCGCGGACCGGCTGCGGCCGGGCTGCTCCCTGCGGCACATCGGGCGGGAACCGGACGGGCCCCGTCAACCATCAAGCGGGAGCCGGGCCGCCACCGCGACGGGCAGGGCCGGTACCTGCCCCACACCGCCGACCATGACGCCCGCCGGCAGCACCGGCGGCCGCGGGAGCGGAAGCTGAACGCGAACCGGCGCCTGCGCGAGCTGGTGCAGCGCAAGCTGAACCGCCGGTCACCGGAACAGATCTGCGGCCGGGCCGGTCCTGCGGTTCCCGGCAGAACCGGACCTGCGCCTGTGTCCGGAGACGATCTACCGGGCGCTGCTCTTCAACGACGACGGCGGCCGGCGCGCATCGTGGGCGGCCTGCTCGCCCGGGAGCCGCTGCCGCAACGCGTCGCTGATCGCCTCAGGCCAGGAACGGACCACGAGCATCAGGCGTTCCTCGAGTTCGCGCCGGTCGACCTGTGGCACACCGCCGCCGCGCGGCAGACGGATCCGGTAGAACAGGCGGACCAGCGCGGACTCGCTCATCCTCACTTCGAAATCCATGGACTCGGCATTGAAAGCCTCGCGGAGTTCCTTCTCCACCCGCAGCAGTACAGGGGTCGTGTAGCGGTAGCGGGGCAGGAACACCAGCCGACATGAACCGGCCGTAGATGTCCGGACGCAGGAAGACGCTCGTGCGGCGGCGCTCCTGCAGCCGCAGGATGCCCATGACAATCTCGTGCAGATCCTTGACCTCGATCTGGAACAACTCGTCGCGCGGATAGGACTCAAGGATCGCCACCAGGTCCTTACCCGAATGCGAATCCCTTGCAAACCCGGAGGCACGAAGCACCGCATCAACCTTCTCCCGGAGCACCGGGATGCTGCGCACGGTGCGCGTGTACGCACTGGAAGCAAACAGCCCGATAAAGCGCCGTTCGCCGTTGACATTGCCCTTCGGATCGAAGCTCTTGATCCCGATGTAGTCCAGGTACACACTACGGTGGACCGTGGAACGCGAGTTCGCCTTGGTGATGACCAGTGCGCGCTTCTCCCGCGCCTTCGCGCGCCCGGACTCGGTCAGGTGCTGGACCGGCATGCCCGACACATGCCTGCGCATCAGCCCCAGCCCGCTCTCCGGGCGGACCCGCAGGACATCCCGGCCGTCCTCGCTGGCGAGATCGTACTCCCGGTAGCCAAGGAGGGTGAAGTCGCCGTCGTCGAGCCAGCGCAGCAGCTCACTGGCCGCGTGCAGATCCGGGATCTCGTGACCGTCTGGCACGGATCCTAGGGAACCGGCGATCTCGTGTGCCTTATCGCGCATATCCTGCCAGTCGTCGACCGCCACTCGCACGTCCTCGAGGACGCGTTCGATACCGGCAACGAGCCCGGCGACGGCCTCGCTGCTCGGCTCGCCGCCGAGCTCGACCGCTATCCAGGACTCGACGCGCGCATGCGTCGTGCCGGTCCCGAAAAACCGGGAGAGATCCGGCACTGTGGCGGTGTCACCGCTGGAGACCGGGGACGGGGTAACCACCAGCTTGATGGTGTCCAGTATTCCGTCCTCACCGTGCCGGGCGGCGAGGAAGATCGGGTGCACGACCAGGTTGATGGCCAGTCCCTGCCGGACGATTTCCGCAGTCACCGAGTCGACAAGGAACGGCATGTCGTCAGTGACCACGTAGATGACCGAGACACCCCCCGTGCGTGCCCACGGAGATGATGGCCTCGCGCTGCCGCCGCGCATAGCCCACAGACAGATGGGCCCCGACCCGGGCCTCCAGGTCCTCCGGCCGGTATTCAGCAGTGTCTTCCGGGGCCAGATGCCCGTAGTAGTTCTGCAAAAACCCCGGTGTGGCCGTGTCAGCGACGAACCCTTCCACCACGCTGGATTCCAACGACATAAAAACGCCTCCCTAATGCGGACCGGGGACCGCCGTGGCGGTCTTGTTCCCGCCAAATGCCTCATTGCAAACGCTTCAAGCCACCTTGCAACGCAAGTGAGGCTTACACCGGTCCGCTGATTAGTGCGTGTCGACCGCTTCGACCTCGGTCTTGTCCCCGCCCCAGAGGGTGTGGAAGGTGCCCTCGGCGTCGATGCGC
>NZ_JBHTML010000237.1:0-5118 GCF_042679445.1 Arthrobacter sp. GCM10027362 | reverse complement strand
CAGTTCAACCGATCAAAAAAAACCGGTATCAACAAACATGGCACACTATTGAGTTCTCAAACAACAGGAGCATCCGGCCAACACGCCCGGCCCGCAGGCCGGCCGCCCCGCACCGGAGCAACTTTTCAAACTTACCCGAACCGCGTCCGCCGCGCAAACCGGCCCAATGGCCGGCCGCGCCAACCGCACGGCCCGAACCCCCGCAGGCCGCGCCCAGGGCCCGGACCGAAGGGAAAAGTTCAAGGATTTTCGCCGCCGTTCACCTGCTTCAGCAGCAGCGACTCGAAATACAATACACGCCCTCCCACCCCCGCGCAACTCCACCTGACGGCACCGACGGATTCCGTATTTCTCAAGCCCCGGACCCCGTCAACCCGCGCCTGCACTGCACACCTCTGCTGCGCCCAAGCCGGTTCGAACGCGGCGCAACTGCGGGATCCCGCAGACCGGTTCCCGCCCCGCCCAGCAACGCAGGTGTCCCTGCACGGCGCCCCGGGGGACCGGCGGCTCAGCGATAGCAGTGGTGGGACGCGGGCACGATCATGGCCGAACGCATGGGCTACAAGGACCACCCCAGGGTGATGGTGCACCACGAAGTCGACCACATCATCGTCGTCGGCCGGGTCAGCGACACTGGTCAGGTCTGGCACGCCCGCCAGGACTTCAGGGCGGCGCAGAGCGCTGCCACCGCGCTGGAGAAGCACTTTGGGCTCGAGCAGGGGCCGGCAGAAAACCCCCGGGCCGGGCCCGGGCCAGCCAAAAACCGTGCACGGGCGCCAGCAGGAAACCGCGCAGCAGCTCGCGGCCCAGCGGGCCAGGACCTTGGGTGCAGGGATGCAAAATGCAACGGCTCCTAGCCCAAGGCTTCCCCACAAACCCGATTCTTCCGGGGCACCACATCGCCGGCCCGCACCCCCTGGACCCGCCTCTTGGTCGGGAAGGAACGGCCGGACCGGGACCTGGGCCGTTAACGCCACGAGCTGCCGTGGCGGTCAGCGGCATGGAGCAGCATACAGATTCATCCAAGGGGCGGGCAGTTGATGCCGATTCAGCACCAGGAGACATGCCGAGATGATTAAATCTTCGACCTAAACGGATTCTCGGATCATATGTGTCTACCGGGGCGTATTCCGACCGGCCACCGCAGTTCGCGCCTTACTAATAGCTCCGGATTTCTGCGAGGACTATTCAGAAACGCCATACTGGCCTGACCTTGAGCGTTCTGACCGCACCAGGGCTAGTCCCGGCAATGGCCGCCACGGAACTGGCCCGGCTGGACTGCGGTTTCGTGGCTCTTCGCAGTTGAGGGTGTAGTGCTGGCCGGCGCGTCGATGTCGGGATAGGTACCGGGGCCTCCCGAGGATGAAAGTTCTCAACGCCTCATTCAGGAGACCTCGGCCTGACCTGACCACTTTCTGCCGGCTCGAGGATTTCGGGCTCGAAGTGACGGGTCAGCGCGTCGAATCCGCTCGTGCGGTGCTGGCTTGCCGGGTCACCGGGCCCGACCAGTGGTGTCGCCTGTGCGGCTTTGAGGGAGCACCGCGGGACACCGTGACGCGTCGGTCGGCGCACGAGCCGCTGGGTTGGCGTCCGACCACTCTGGAAGTCACGGTCCGTCGCTACCGGTGCACCGGCTGCGGTCGCGTGTGGCGGCCGGATACGTCTTTGGCGGCGGAGCCGCGGGGGAAGCTGTCGCGCCGCGGACTGCGGCGGGCTCTGGAAGGCATCGTGTGCCAGCACCTCACCGTCGCCCGGGTCGCCGAGGGGCTGGCGGTGTCGTGGAACACCGCCAACGATGCCGTCCTGGCCGAAGGCAGACGATTGCTGATCGCCCCCGGCCGGTTCGATGGCGTGGCTGTGAACGGGGTCGATGAACATTGCTGGCGGCACCCCCGCCGCGGCGACAATTACGTCACTGTGATCATCGACCTCACCCCGGTCCGGGATGGCACCGGCCCAGCCAGGCTGCTGGATATGGTCGAAGACCGCTCCGAAAGAGCGTTTAGGACCTGGCTCGCCGAACGGTCCGACTCGTGGCGCGACGCTGTGGAGGTGGTTGCGATGGACGGGTTCACCGGGTTCAAGACCGCCACCGCTGAGGAGCTCCCGGATGCGACCACGGTGATGGACCCGTTCCATGTCGCCCGGCTGGCTGGTGAGGCACTCGATAAGTGCCGTCGCCGGGTCCAGCAGACCATCCATGGGCACCGTGGCCGCAAGGGCTACCCGCTGTATGCGGCGCGACGGACGCTGCACACCGGAGCCGACCTGCTCACCGACAAACAACGGCAGCGCCTGGAAGGCCTGTTCGCTACCGACGCGCATGCCGAGGTAGAGGCCACCTGGGGGATCTACCAACGTCTGGTAGCCGCATACCGTGAAGCCGACCGGCGTCGTGGCCGTGAGTCGATGGCCAACCTGATCAAGGCAGTCAGCAGCGGCGTCCCGGCAGCACTTACCGAGAGCATCACCTCGGGGAGGACGCTGAAGAAGCGGGCCGCCGACATCCTGGCCTGCTTCGACCGACCCGGAACCTCCAACGGTCCAACCGAAGCCATCAACGGCCGCCTCGAACACCTCCGCGGCTCCGCCCTCGGTTCCGCAACCTCACCAACTACATCGCCAGATGCCTGCTCGAGACCGGCGGATTCAGACCCCAACTACACCCCCGATTGTGAAGAGCCGGTTTCGTCGTCACCGACTGCCAAGCCCGGCCGGCAGCCACGCGTCGACCTGGCGCCCGAACAGAAGATCCAGCAATGGGTCTGCATCGGCAAGGGCATGACCATCAAGGACGCCAAGGGAAAGAAGGTCAATTCCTTCAAACCGGTTAAGGTGCCGGCCGAAGTGGAAGCCGCTGAGCCTACCGGGGAGCCGACGTTTTTCGGTGCTAGCGGTCGATGAATATGACGGCTGGTGCGAGTACGGCGGCATCTGCCACGACATCACCACCGCCCTGATGTACGGCGAGACGCTGGTGAACAACATCTACTACAGCCGGTACGCGGCCGCCTTCACCCCTACCGGATACTCGAAGTACACCGCCGGCAAGCCGAAAAAGCATCAGTTCGGGTGCCCGAAGCGCACCACGTCCAGCTGCTATTTCCCGTAAACCGGCAGCTTCGCAACGGCCCGGATGGGACGGTGTTCCTGCCCGGGCCGTTCTCCGTTACGCAGCACAAAGGTGGTTAGCATGTGGGAAGAGTACCCTGAGGCGGCCCGTCCGGAGGGATGGATCGAACTGTTTGAAGCCGATTAAGGTGCGGTAGCTGCCTGGTTTGCCGGGCCGGGGAACATCCGGCGTGAGCCGACGGGGGTGCGGACCGAGATGGTCAGGATCAGCTGCAGGAAGCCCGACGGCACCATCACCTCCTGGGAGGAGCCGATGACGGAGGACGACGTCCGCGGCATTGAAGATGACATCGACATGTACCTGAAGGCTGCCCGGAAAGCCCGGCCACCCCCGCCACATCATCCCAACCGTTGAGCGCACCATCAAGGCCCTCTGCGGGCAGGCTGATTCAAACCTGGGCTAACGGGCGATGATCTCGCCTGAGGGTGTCTGTGGATCAGTCAGGGCCCAACCTCGCGTGTCGGGGACTGGCTCACCGGCTTTCCGTTGTTTCGTCCGGCCCACGTGAAAGTGAACCCTCAAGGCGTTTCGTTTCAACGCCCAGAACAGCGGCTGAAGCCCGGCCAAGGCACATGATAAAAGACACATAATCACCGGTTACCGCGTGGATCCTGACCATGGAACCCGGCGGCTAACCGGCGGTGCTGATCGCTGCGGGGGACCGGCCCGGGCCTTGCCCCACGCGCTGCATGCAGATGTGTGCAACGTCACCGACTACCTCGGGTGGCTGGTTCGTGACCCGGGGCGGCGAAAGTGCCGCGTTCCTTCAGCCCGTGGCTTGCCGTTGGCCGTAGGCACTCCCTAGCCTGAGATTGCGCGCCATTGTGATGGACCGGGAAGAAGGCCCTTGACCCGAGCCGGGCGACTGGATTTCGGGCCTTCGTTTTTAAAGCGATTCCGGCGCCTTGCTTTCAAGGATCAGAATTCCTGCAGGGTGTCGTAGTACCAGCTGTCGCCTTGGCTTGGCTGTGATCGCTCCCAGAAAGATGTCCGGAAGCCACCGCAGCGGGTCTTCCCCGCCCCGGCAATGGCTGATCCTGAAGACCACCGCCTCCCTGCGCAAACCACCGTGTATGAAGACCAGGCCCGGACCTCTGCAGCGCAGTAATGGAAAAGGACCCGGCCGGCAGGAGCGGTTCCTGTCGCCCGGGTCCTTGACGGCACCAGGCAGTGCCGGATTCATCCGACCTGTCGTTCGAACCGCAGGGGCCGGCCGCCCCTGCCGTGCCGCTTATCTCATGCGCTGCCTATCCTATGCAGAATCGGATCCAGCGCCCGGGGCAAACATGCACAGTCCGAAAGGGATCTCGTGCGGGCAGGCCCGCTACTGCCGGTAGTCCTCCACTTCCTGAACCGGCCGTACCTCCGCCTCGGACGGATCCTCGCCTGCATGGATTTTGGCACGCCGCTGACGCAGCAGATCCCAACACTGGTCCAGTTCCTCCTCGAGACGCCTCAGCTTCCCTGCCCGCGCTGCCGCCTCATCCGTGTCGCTGATAACCGGCTCCCGCAGCTTTTGTTCTTCCTCGATCAGCTGCTTGATATGGCTCTGAATATCGTGATCCACCGGAGTTCCTTCCAACTGGCCAGGCACCGCGCCGGCACCCTTGGTGTGATGGAGGCAAAGACAGAAATGATCCTGCCCGTCCCTACCCAGAGGACCCGCTTTCCATACGGGCCTTAAACCGCTGCCAAGCCCCACCGATCTGCACGAAAAGAACCCCGGGCATGAACTCCGGGGCGTATTCGAAACGTGTCCATTGCTCGTAAGTTTCACTGACCGGCATGTCGGCTTCAACGCTCTCACTAGCATTTGCCATGGCGATCCTCATTTCGCGGAGAATCGGCCATCCAGATCCACCGTACATAACAAGGTGGATGCGGACAATGACTCTCATTGAGGCATCGAAGGGCGTGGCCGTTGGTGGTATCTCCGCGACGGCATCGCAGCGCGGACCGGAAGGGCTGTGACACCCCTGACCCGG
>NZ_JBHTML010000236.1:0-5123 GCF_042679445.1 Arthrobacter sp. GCM10027362 | reverse complement strand
GGCCCCGCAGGTCCTCACCCCGCCGGCCGGCATGCCGCAACCGGCCAGGGCGCCCCTGCCGGCGCCGCCCTACGAGGACATCCCCTACTCCGACGAGGAGCCGGCCGACGAATGGGAGACCCCGCCGGATCCGGGCCGGGGCCGGACCATGAGCCGCTACCAGCAGCTGCTGAGCCAGGCCAAGGCCGCCGAGGCCCGGCAGGCTGCCGCTGCTCCCGCCGTCGGCCCGGAGGCCGGACGTGACCTAAACTTGAGCTACGTCGAGGACATCCCCAGCGATGACGACGAGGCCATAGAAGATTCGAACCTGGTGGGACGTGCCGCCATCGAACGCATTCTGGGCGGGCGCCTGATCGAGGAGCGCAGCCTCGACGCGTCCTAACCGTCAGGAGATTGAAGTTCAGTGTACGAAGGCGCCGTCCAGGAGCTGATTGACGAGCTCGGCCGCCTGCCCGGGATCGGCCCGAAGTCCGCGCAGCGCATTGCTTTCCACATTCTGGAAGCGGATCCGGAGGACATGCAGCGGCTGGTGGATGCCGTGGTCCATGTCAAGGAACGGGTCAAGTTCTGCAGCATCTGCGGCAATATCTCCGAGCAGGAAACCTGCAGCATCTGCCGGGACCCGCGCCGCGACCCCACGGCCATCTGCGTGGTGGAGGAGTCCAAGGACGTGATCGCCATCGAGCGCACCCGGTCCTTCCGGGGCCGCTACCATGTGCTCGGCGGGGCCATCAACCCCATTGCCGGCGTCGGCCCCGAACAGCTGCGCATCCGCGAGCTGCTCAACCGCCTCTCCGACGGGCAGATCCAGGAAATCATCATCGCCACCGATCCGAACCTCGAGGGCGAGGCAACCGCCACCTATTTGGCCCGGATGCTCAAGACCATCGGCATCACGGTCAGCCGCCTGGCCTCCGGCCTGCCGGTGGGCGGGGACTTGGAGTACGCGGACGAGATCACCCTCGGCCGGGCCTTCGAGGGCCGCCGGAAGCTCACCTGAGCGCCCCGGAGTGGGGCGCGAGGGACCCGCCGTGGCGCAGCCGACACTGCGGGAGCGCCCCGGAGTGGGGCGCGAGGGACCCGCTGTGGCGCAGCCGACACTGCGGGAGCGCCCCAATCCCTACGCGGCCGGCCGGTCGCTCAGGGCCACCTTGGCCGTCTGCGTCCTGTCCCCACGCTGGAATTCCACGTTGACCTGGTCCCCCGGGTTCCGCTTGCGCAGGGCCGCCAGCAGGTCCTCGGGGGAGCTCAGCTGGTCGCCGTCGAGCTTTTCCAGGATGTCTCCGGGGCGCAGGCCCGCCTTGTCGGCCGGCCCGCCCTCGACGACCGACAGCACGAGCACGCCCTCGGTGTCCGCCAGGCCGAGCCGCTGGGCGATCTGGCCGGTGATCGCGGCCGGGGCCAGGCCCATGAAGGAGTGCCTGGCCTTCCCGTTCTCCAGCAGTTCCTTGGCCACTTCCGTTGCGGTGGCCGCGGGAATCGCGAAGCCCAACGCCACGGCGCCGGACTGCGGCGGGATGTACGCTTCGCTGATGCCCACCACCTTGCCCTGGCCGTTCACGACCGCTCCGCCGGAGTTGCCGGGGCTGATCGCGGCGTCGGTCTGGATCAGGTCCACCAGGGACGCGCTGGTGGAAGCCGAGCCGGGGATCTGGCGGTGGAGCCCGGAGATGATCCCCGCCGTGACGGTGTTTTCGAAGCCCAGCGGGGAGCCGATGACCACTGCAAGTTCCCCGACTTCGGGCAGCCTGGCCTCGAACCGGGCAGCTGGCAGGTCCTTGCGGTCCGCCTGCACCAAGGCCAGGTCGGAGACCGGGTCGGTGGCCTTGACCGTTCCTGCCACCCGCTGCCCGTCCGCGAACCCGACCTCCACCTGCGTGCTGTCCCGCACCACGTGTTCGTTGGTCAGGACCAGCCCGTCCCCGGAGTAGATGACGCCGCTGCCCAGCCCGTTGTCGGTGAAGATGGTAACCACCGAGGGTTCGACGGCGTCGACCAGGTCCGGGATGGACATGGCCGCGGCCTGCGGTGCCCGGGCCGCCGGGCTCTGGGTCTGCAGTTTTTCCGGGCTCGCGGACGTGGTTTCCGTCCCGCCGGCTCCCCCGGAGGTGCAGCCGGAAAGTCCTGCCAGCACGGCTGCAAGGAACAGCGCCGTCCAGAGGGTGCGCCGGCCCTGCGGCGGCCCGGTCCGGCGGGCGTCAGCCCTCGGAATCATGGGGGTAGTCGTCTTCGTCCAGGCCTGGAATCCCCGTGGCCTGTTCGAGGCGGTCGGCCTCGGATCCTTCCGCGGCCGACTGACCGGGCTGCTGCAGGCTCAGCCCGACCGGGCCCCTGTCCGGAATGATCTGCTCCATCCGATCGGCCTCCGATCCCCCGGGCAGGGCGGAGGAGCCTTCCGAGGCCGCCAGGTCGGCCTCGGCGCCCTCATCGATCTCGTCCGGCGCCACCGGCATCTGCTGCTCGAACCTGTCCGCATCGCGTGCTTCCGGCAAGGCCGTCGGCTCGTCGGCTGGATTGGTCATGTGTCCCCCTCCCGGGATGGAACCCTCCGCGACCCCTTAACCATAAGCAGGCTGGTCATTTTCTTCTACCCGTCCCGGCGATACGGCGTTCCGCCGTCACAACGCCGCCCCCGATTCGGAGGCGCCATGGTCGCGGCGCTAAACTCTTGTTGTCGGCCGTGCCGGATGCCGGCGCCTGCAGACCTTTGCCCGATCCCCACCGGCGCCGCACTGCATGGCTGGAGCCCCAGCGATGCAGGAGGGCCGCATTCCAGGAGTTGTTGAAAGAGCGTGTTGGCATGAGCTTGATAGTGCAGAAATTTGGCGGTTCCTCCGTGTCGGACGCCGAAGGCATCAAGCGCGTCGCCAAGCGCGTGGTCGAAACCCAGGCGGCAGGCAACGAGGTCGTCGTCGTCGTCTCCGCAATGGGCGATACCACCGACGAACTGCTGGATCTGGCCGCGCAGATCACCGGCAACGCCTCGGCGCGTGAAATGGACATGCTGCTCAGCGCCGGGGAACGCATTTCCATGTCCCTGCTGGCCATGGCCATCCACGAGCAGGGCGCCAAGGCCCAATCCTTCACCGGCAGCCAGGCGGGCATGATCACCGACGCCATCCACGGCAAGGCGCGCATTATCGACGTCTCCCCGCACCGGATCCGCACCTGCATCGAGCGCGGGGACATCGCCATCGTGGCCGGTTTCCAGGGCATGAGCCAGGACAGCAACGACATCACCACGCTGGGCCGCGGCGGCTCGGATACCACCGCGGTGGCCTTGGCCGCTGCGCTGGACGCCGATTTCTGCGAAATCTATACGGACGTGGACGGCATCTTCACCGCGGACCCGCGGGTAGTGCCCAGCGCCCAGAAGATCGACAGGATCTCCAGCGAGGAAATGCTGGAACTGGCGGCCTCCGGCGCCAAGATCCTGCACCTGCGGTGCGTGGAATACGCCCGGCGTTTCGGCGTGCCGCTGCATGTGCGCTCATCCTTCAGCTCCAACGAAGGAACCTGGGTGCTGCCCAGCCCCGACGACAAGATCAAGATTCAAGAGGGAGAACCCTTGGAACAGCCCATCATCTCCGGCGTTGCCCACGACCGCTCCGAGGCCAAGGTGACCATCCTCGGCGTACCCGATATCCCCGGCAAGGCGGCCGAAATCTTCGGCATCGTGGCCGGCGCGCATTCGAACATCGACATGATCGTCCAGAACGTCTCCACCAAGGGCTCGGGCAAGACGGACATCTCCTTCACCCTGCCCATCGTGGAGGGCAAGGATGCCCTTCAGGCCCTGAAGGCCGCCCAGGAGCAGGTGGGCTTCGAAAGCATCGACTACGACGACCAGATCGGCAAGCTCTCGCTGATCGGCGCGGGCATGCGCTCGAACCCGGGGGTGTCCTACAAGTTCTTCCAGGCGCTGCACGAGGCGGGCGTCAACGTGGACATGATTTCCACCTCGGAGATCCGCATCTCGATCGTGACCCACGCGGACCTGCTGGACACTGCCGTCCGCGCGGTGCACGCCGCCTTCGACCTCGACGGCGAAAGCAGCGCCACGGTCTACGGCGGTACCGGCCGCTAGCCGGCGCTCCCGCAAACAACGACGGCGGTGCCGGCTTCGTGCCGGCACCGCCGCCTGTTTCGGTCTGAAGTTATTTCAAGCCGTGCCCTCGGCGCCGGTTGCCTCGTGGCGCTTGCGGATCGCGTACGCGTGGCCTTGCTCGTCGCGCTCGATTTCGAACTCGGCGAGTTCGGCGTCCGAGGCGGCCTCGTAGTCATCATGCTTGTGGACCACCGGCGAATCGAGCTCCGAACGGTCCGCCGGACCCCAGACATTCCTGGTCTTTTCGGTCATGCGCATGAAGCGCTCCAGAAAAGCAGCCTTTCCGGCCATCTGAATCACCCTCCCATCAGGCGGCATCCATGGCCTCATTCTAGCTCCGTTCGGCCGCCAGCGGGATGGCCGGGCGGCGCAGGCTAGGGCTTTTTGGGCACGATGTAGGTGCTGCCGTCGGCCCGCTTGACGGTTTCCCACTGCGAGGCCTCCGCCTCGCGCCGCTTGAGCAGCTCCTTGTTCTCTGCCGTCATGGGGTGGTCCACGCCGCTCTTCTGGGCCGGCCCGAAGATCAGCCGCAGCTTGCCCGTGAAGCCCATGAACCGTTGCGACGCCGACTTCTTCTCTGCCATGGCGTTGCCTCTCTCCCTGTTGTGCACCGGTGGACGGTCCGACAGTGCCACTATACGCTAATTGTTAGCGCACTAATTATCCGAATGGATGTGATCCCGTGACCTCTACTGCCGCTGAGGAAGACCTCCTGCTCGAGCACCAGCTGTGCTTCGCCCTGTCCGTGGCTTCGCGGAGCGTAGTGGCAGCCTACAAGCCGGTGCTGCAGAAGCTGGGCCTGACCCACCCGCAGTACCTGGTAATGCTGGCGTTGTGGGAGCAGAGTCCGCGCACGGTCAAGGAGCTGGGCGAAGTGCTGCTGCAGGAACCGGCCACCCTCTCCCCCATGCTCAAGCGGCTCGAGGCCGCCGGCCTGGTCACGCGCAGCCGGATGGCAGGCAACGAGCGGGCCCTCGCCGTCGGCCTGACCGCCGGCGGCGAGGCGCTGCGCCGG
>NZ_JBHTML010000235.1:0-5157 GCF_042679445.1 Arthrobacter sp. GCM10027362 | reverse complement strand
GGCTGCCGGCTGCGGGGGCGGAAGCCCCGGGACGTGCCTGCGGCCTCCGGCCGGCGCCTGCCGGGCCCGTCATCCTCCGGCAGCCCGGCCGCGCTCTGCCCCGGAGAGCAGCGCATCGAGCAGGATGACCGCACCGTCCTTATCCAACGGGTTGTTCTTATTGCCGCACTTGGGTGACTGCACACAGGACGGGCAGCCGGTCTCGCACTCGCAGGCCAGGATGGCGTCCCGGGTGGCGGCCAGCCAGATGCGGGCCGCCTCGAACCCGCGTTCGGCGAAGCCGGCACCGCCGGGATGGCCGTCGTAGACGAAGATCGTCGGTTTGCCGGTATCCGCGTGCAATGCCGTGGAGACACCGCCGACGTCCCAGCGGTCGCTGGAGGCCACCAGCGGCAACAACCCGATCCCCGCATGTTCGGCCGCATGCAGGGCGCCGGGAATCCTGGCGGCAATCAGGCCGGCGCCGGCCAGCCGGTGTTCGTCGATGGCGAACCATACCGCCTTGGTGAACAGTTCCCGCGCCTCGAGGTCCAAGGGCTCTTCCCCGAGGATTTCGTTGGAGACGAAGGCCTTGCGCTGGAAGGAGACCACCTTGGTGGTTACCTTGACCTCGCCGAACTCCACACGGACCCCGCCCCAGTCCTGGCCGCGCAGCGGCTGCAGTACCTCGATCTGGGTGATGTCCCTGGCCTGGGTGTAGTAGTCCGGGTTGGATCTGGTGACGATGGCACAGTGGTCGCGCTCGTTGAGTTCCTCCACCACGTAGGTTTCGCCCTGGTGTACGTAGACCGCGCCGGTATGGGCCTGATAGTGGGACTGCGGGGAGTCCATGGTTCCCAGCAGTGCGCCGGAGTCGGCTTCGACGATGCTGATCGGCCCGCCGCCATCGGTGCGCAGGTTCACCATTGCGGCGGCGCTTTCCGGATGGGTCCAGTACCATCCGGCGGCCCGGCGCCGCAGGTAGCCGCGGGCGGTCAGCTCCTCGAGCAGCCCGGCAGTGGTCGGGCCGAACAGCTCCAGCTCGTCCGGCACCAGCGGCAGTTCCTGTGCGGCCGCGCACAAGTGCGGCCCGAGCACATACGGATTCGACGGATCGAACACCGTGGCTTCGACCGCCACGTCGAAGACCGCCTCCGGGTGGTGGACCAGGTAGGTATCGAGCGGGTCGTCGCTGGCGATGAACGCGGCGAGCGCGTCCTGGCCGGCACGGCCGGCCCGCCCGATCTGCTGGAACAGCGAGGCCCGGGTCCCCGGCCAGCCGGCGACCAGCACCGCGTCGAGGCCGGAAATATCGATGCCCAGTTCCAGCGCCGACGTGCTGGCCACGCCGAGCAGCGCCCCGGAACGCAGCCGCTGTTCCAGCTCCCGGCGTTCTTCGGGCAGGTAGCCCGACCGGTAGGCGGCCACCCGGCCGGGCAGGGACGGATTGACCTCGTCCAGCAGCCGCTTGGCGATCGAGGAAATGCTCTCGGCGCCGCGCCGGGATTTGATGAAGGCGATGGTACGCACCTGGGATGCCACAAGATGGGCCATCAGCTCGGCGGTTTCAGCGATGACCGTCCGGCGCTCGCGGGCACCGTTCTCGCCCTTGAGTTCGGTCAGCTGCGGTTCCCAGAAGGCGACGGTGGTGGAGCCGTGCGGCGAGCAGTCCTCGGTGACGGCCCCGGCCTCGGCGCCGATCAGCCGGCCGAAGGAGATTCCCGGTGCCGAAGAGGTGGCCGAGGCTCCGATGAAGACGGGATCGGCGCCGTAGCTGGCGCAGACCCGCCGCAGCCGGCGCAGCAGGTTGGCCACGTGCGAGCCGAACACGCCGCGGTAGCTGTGGGCCTCGTCGACAATGATGTACTTCAGCCGGCGGAAGAAGCGGGCCCACCAGGCGTGGTTCGGGAGCACGCCGAAATGGAGCATGTCCGGATTGGCCAGCACGAAGTTGGCATGGTCGCGGATCCACCGGCGCGCCCCCGGGTCCGTGTCGCCGTCGTAGGTTTCGGCGCGCACGGTGGGCAGCTTCAGCGCCTTGATGGCCGCCAGCTGGTCCGCGGCCAGCGCCTTGGTCGGGGCCAGGTACAGTACCGCGGCGCCGGCAGGCTCCAGGCTGGCCTTCTCCTCGAGGCCGCTGCGGTGGATCCCGTCCAATGCCGGCAGCTGGTAGGCCAGGGACTTGCCGGAGGCGGTCCCGGTGGCAATGATCGTGTGCCGGCCGGCGTGGGCGGCGTCGGCCGCCCGGACCTGGTGCAGCCAGGGGGTGTGGATGCCCAGTGACGCGTACGCGGCGATGACGTCCGGGTGGACCCACTGCGGCCACGGCTCGTGCACCGCCGCCCGGGACGGAAGTTTGCGTACCTGCACCAGCTGCTCGGGGTCGGGCCCGGAACCGAGCAGATTGATCAGGGATTCAGCTACTGCCACCGGATAATTCTGTCACCCCGGCCGCCGCCCGGGTGGACCCGCCGGCGGCCGGCAGGCACCGCCCGGGGGACGGAACGGGACTGCAGGGGCAGCTTCAGGGCGCGTCCACCGGCTTGAGGATCATGACGTCGCAGACGGTGTCCCAGCCCAGGTGGTTGTAGAGCATCCGGCCGTCGTGGGAGGCGATCAGCAGGCCGGTCTCCACGATGTGCTCGAAGGTGGAGGCGATCAGGGCACGCATGACATGGGTGGCCAGCCCGCGCCGGCGATACTTTTCCTTGGTCTCAATGTGGTCGAAGACGGCAAAGCTGTCCACCACGGCGACCACGCCGTGGGCCGCTTCCTCGCCCTGGTAGGTGACCCGGGCCCGGTGGACGTTGCCATCGCGCACCACCTCGGTCTTGAAATCCGGGTCCCGGTACCAGGGGTCCTCGGAGTCCTGGTCCGACATGTCGGTGACCATCATGGACTGGTCGCTGTGGTGCACGCGCAGCCCGTACTTGGGAGCCAGTTCATGGATCCGCTGCGGGTGGCGGGTCAGGACCGTGAACATGCGCTTCGGGGACTGCGCCGTCTGCGCCGCCAGGTTCGCGAACTCGTCCTCATCGGGCTCGTAGGCAAAATACTCCCAGTCGCCGGTCTTGTCCGAGAGCACAATGGCCGGATGGCCGGCTTCTTCCTTCGCGGGGGAGTACCCCCGGCATGCGGACCATCCCGCGACCCAGGCGGGCAGCAGGTCCTCCGGTACATCTCGTGTGTAATCGATGGCCATGCTTAGACAGTACCGAACCGCTGTGACTCTCGGCACCCCGGCATCGATGACGGTCCGGCCACCGGACGATTTGCCGTGCACCGTACCCTTAAAAGCGTGGCTTTGAACAGGATTGTGCTCTATTACGCGTTTGCTCCGCTGCCGGATCCGGAAGCGCTCCGGCTGTGGCAGCGGGCCTTGTGCGAAAAGCTCGGACTCACCGGCAGGATCCTGATTTCCAAGGACGGCATTAACGGGACCGTGGGCGGCGAACTCAATGTCGTCAAGCAGTATGTCAAGGCCACCCGCGAATATCCGGCGTTCACGAAGATGGACGTCAAGTGGTCCGAGGGAGCGGCAGCGGACTTTCCGCGGCTGAGCGTGAAGGTCCGGGACGAAATTGTCTCCTTCGGCGCCCCGGGGGAGCTGAAGGTGGACGAAAACGGCGTCCTCGGCGGCGGCATCCGCCTGGGGCCGGAGGAACTGCACGACCTGGTGGACGCCAACCGGCAGGCCGGCCGGGACGTGGTGTTCTTCGACGGGCGCAATGCCTTCGAGGCACAGATCGGCAGGTTCAAGGACGCCGTCGTCCCCGACGTGGAAACCACCCGCGACTTCATCCGCGAGCTGGACTCGGGCAGGTACGACGGGCTCAAGGACAAGCCGGTGGTCACCTACTGCACCGGCGGCATCCGCTGCGAGGTGCTCTCGGCGCTGATGGTCAACCGCGGCTTCCAGGAGGTGTACCAGCTCGACGGCGGCATTGTCCGCTACGGCGAGGCCTTCGGGGACTCCGGGCTCTGGGAGGGCTCGCTCTACGTCTTCGACCGCCGCATGCACCTGGAGTTCACTCCCGAGGCCAGGACCCTCGGCCGGTGCGTGCGCTGCACGGCGCCCAGCAGCAAGTTCGAGAACTGCTCCAACCCGAGCTGCCGCAAGCTGGCGCTCTACTGCGCGGACTGTGCGGCCGAGCCCGAGCCGCTGCGCTGCCCGGAGGGCTGCCGGGCCTGAGCCGGTTCAGGTTCTGCGCGGCCGGCGGCGCCGCGGCCGCGCAGGTCAGCGCTCGGGCCAGAGTCCCAGCGACGCATCCTTGGGCTCGAGGTCTTCCTCCTCGGTCTTGAACACCTTCATGCCGCGCCCGGTGTAGTTCGCCAGCGCCGCGGGCCCGTCCAGCGAGCAGGTGTGCACCCACACCCGGTGCACCGGGGCGAAGCCCTCCCAGCGCTCATGCAGCTGCCAGGCCTGCCGGATGCCCCCGGAGAGCAGCCCGCCGCCGAGGCCCCGTCCGATCGCCTCGGGAAAGAGCCCGAAGTACACGATTTCCACCGCCGTGCCGGCCGATTCGGGCCGTCCCAGCAGCTCCACATAACCGGCAGGGGCCCCGCCGGCGGACAACACCCAGGTTTCGGACCCGGGCATGCGCAGCAGCGACTCCCACTGCTTTCGGGTCAGCTGCAGCCGGTCCGCCCAGTTCCAGCCGCTGCCCACCGACCGGTAGAGGAACTTGCTGAACTCCGGGGTGATCGCCTCCACCCGCTCGAGGCGGGTTCCGGCAGGCAGCGGCCGCGCGCCGGCGGCCAGCTGCGCCGGGGAGGTCTGTTCCAGGTAGGTGGTGGTGACGAGCATGGGCCCATTCAACCACCGGCCCGGCGCCCGCCTGAAACCCTGCTTAAACTTGATGCCGTGACCGACTTCGACACTGGCTTCAACGCCCGGCAGGCCCCGGATGCCCCGCAAAGCCACGACATCCGGCTGCTCTCCGCGCTCGCCGGGGACCTGGACCGGATGCACTACACGGTGGACGGCGTGGCAGCGCTGCTGGGAGCCGAGGCATACGAGGCCTTCGGCCGGGACCAGCTGGTGCCGGCCCTGCAGGTGACCGAGCCGGCGGACCGGGCCGATCCGCTGGCCGCCGCCGTCCGGCTGTGGCTGCTGGGCCGACCCGTGGCCGAAGCCGCCTTGGCGGCGGCCTTCCCCGCCACCACCGTGGCCGGGCT
>NZ_JBHTML010000234.1:0-5175 GCF_042679445.1 Arthrobacter sp. GCM10027362 | reverse complement strand
GCGGTGCCCGCCGGCCACCTGCGAAATCCGCGCGGCGACCGACTGCCACGCCGCGGCGACGGGGCCGGACATCCGGTGCGAGGTGTGCAGCGGGACGGTCCGCAGCGGAGCGGCATCCGTGCCAAGCAGCAGGGGCAGCTCCGCCAGCAGGTCCGGACGGGCGCCGCGGAAGCCCTGGACGACCGTGTCGGGCGAAGCCGCCAGCACCGTGTCCTTGTCGGCGGCCAGCACTGCCAGCAGTTCGTAGACGGCGGGGTTGGCCTCCTGCAGGTCGTCCACCAGGATCAGGTCCAGCCGGCGCCGTTCCTGGGCCAGGAAGTCCTCGTCCTCCAACAGCAACTGCCGGGCCGAGGTGATGATCCCGGCAGGATCGAAGGCCTCCGGCATGCGCAGGTCGATCAGGTCCCGGTATTCCCGGAAGAGCGCCGCGGCCGCGCACCAGTCCTGCCGGCCGCAGAGCCGGCCCAGCTCCTCCAGCTGCTCCGCCGTCCCGCCGTACTCGATCACGCGGTCGAAGAGCTGGCGGACTTCCTGACGGAAACCGCGCGTCTTCAAGGCTTCGGCCAGGTCCTCCGGCCAGGCAATGGCGGCCCCGAGGCCTGCGCCGTGCCCGGCGAGCAGGTCCGCGATCATCTGGTCCTGTTCGGGCCCGGACAACAGCCGGGGGGAACGGTCCAGCAGCGGCAAACGGCCCTCGATCCGGGCCCGCCGGATCAGGTCGAAGGCGTAGGCGGACCAGGTCCTGGCCGGCGAGGTGCTCAGGCTGCGGTCCAGGCGGGCGGTGAGCGCATCACGCAGCCGGCCGGCGGCCAGGCGCGTCGGCGCCAGCATGAGGATGCCTGCCGGGTCCAGTCCGGCGTCGACCCGGCGGACCGCATGTTCCACCAGCACGGTGGACTTGCCGGTGCCGGGCCCGCCCAAGACCAGGACCGGACCGCAGCCGGCGGGCAGTCCGACCACCGCGGCCTGGTCGGCGCTGGGATCGGGCACCGCGGAGCGAAGCCGTTCGGGCGGGGCCAGCCGCAGGTTGGGGACATTCAGCACGGGATCGCTCACGCGTCCATTCCACCAGTTGCCGCCGACAGTTTCGCGCCAAGGGCTGCGCTGATGGACTCGATGCGCTCGAAATCACGTTCCCCGGGCATCCAGCGCGCCACGGACATCCGCACCCTCGGCAGCATCGTCCGGGCAGGACCGGAGGGGACAACCAGCTCCGTCCCCTCCAGGCGGTAGTGTTCCCGGGCCTGCTGGACCAGTGCGGCCGGCAGCGAACCGTCCGCCCGGACGATCCGCCACCACGGTACGGCCGCACCGTGCAGGGCCAGCACGCGGCCGACCTGGCGTGGCCCGGCGGTGCCGAGCAATTCGGCAATATCCCCGTAGGAGAGGACCTTGCCCGCCGGCACCAGGGCGGCCACCTGCAGGACCGCCTCGACCAACTCCTCGCGCATGGTCCCACTCTACGGGCCCCCGCCGTCGTGCCCCGCCGGCCAAAACCGTCCCCGGCGGCCGGTAGCGTTGTAGGCATGAACAGCTGGCATGAACTCCCCCGCGCGGCCTTCGACGTCGAAACCACCGGCCGCGATCCCCACCAGGCGCGGATCGTGACCGCCTCGATAGTCTTGGTGAACGCGCGCGGCGTGCCGCTGCAACAGCCGGAGTGGCTGGTCAATCCCGGCGTGCCTATTCCGGAGGAAGCCTCTGCCATCCACGGCATTACCACCGAACGGGCCGGGTTTGAGGGCCAGGACGCTGCCGAAGCCGTGGGGCAGATTGCCGGGACGCTGGCGGACTACTTCGCTGCCGGGATCCCCGTGATGGCCTTCAACGCCGCCTACGATTTCACCGTCCTCGCCGCCGAATGCCGCCGTCACGGCGTCACGCCGCCGGCCCCGCGCCCGGTGATCGATCCGTACATCCTGGACAAGCAGATGGACCGCTACCGCCGGGGCAAGCGCACCCTGGTGGCGCTGAGCGAGTTCTACCAGGTCAGGCTGGACGCGGCACACACTTCGGCCGCGGACGCCTTGGCCACCATCGGCGTCGCGGATGCCTTGGCCCGCAAGTATGCCGCCCTCCAGACGGACCCCGGGCAGCTGCATGATTCGCAGGTGCGCTGGGCAGCCGCCCAGGCGGCGTCGTTCCAGGAATGGCTGCGCCGGACCAAGCCGGACGCCCTGGTGGACGGAGTGTGGCCGGTGCGGGACTTGGTGCCCGCCGCCGGCTGTCATACTTAACACCGGACCGTGCCGCCGTGCTATCGCGCGCAGGGGGTGCTGCGTCCGGACATTCCAGTTGCCGCCCACCTAACCGAGGATTCATGATCACAGTCACCGACCTGCGCAAGGTCTACCGCCAGGGCAACCGCGAGATCGTTGCCCTCGACGGGGTCAGCCTCGAGGTGCCAAAGGGATCCATCCATGGGATCATCGGCCACTCCGGTGCCGGCAAGTCGACCTTGGTCCGCTGCCTGACCCTGCTGGACAGCCCGACGTCCGGATCGGTGAGCATCAACGGAGCCGAGCTGAGCTCGGCCCGGGACCAGGACCTGCGCGCCGCCCGGCGGCGGATCGGGATGATCTTCCAGCATGCGAACCTGATGGACTCGCGTACGGCCGCGCAGAACGCGGCCCATCCGCTGGAAATCGTCAAGACCCCCAAGGACCGCATCCGCGCCAGGACCGCCGAACTGCTCAAGCTCGTCGGCCTGGCCGGCTTCGAAAACGCCTACCCCTCGCAGCTGTCCGGCGGCCAGAAGCAGCGCGTGGGCATTGCCCGGGCCCTGGCCTCGGACCCGGATGTGCTGCTCTGCGACGAACCGACCTCCGCCCTGGACCCGAAGACCACCGACGAAATCCTGGCGCTGATCCAGGACCTCACCCAGCGGCTGGGCCTGACCGTGCTGATCATCACACACGAGATGCACGTAGTGAAACGCATCTGCGATTCGGTGTCCTTGCTGCAGGCCGGCCGGATCGTGGAGCACGGCGGACTGCGCGAGGTGGCAGCCGGCCTGGGCAGCGAACTGTCCCGCACCCTGCTGCCGCTGCCCTCGGCCGAGCCGCTGGGCTCCGGTGCCGTCCTGGAAATCCTGTACTCGGGCGAACGGGCTTCGGAGCCCATGCTGACCTCCGCTGCCCGCCGGTTCAACCTGGACCTGAATGTCCTGGCCGGCAGTGTCGAGACGCTTGCCGGCACGCAGTTCGGCCACCTGCGTATCCAGCTGCCCGACGGCGCGGATCCCGTCCCGGTCGCCGCCTACCTCGAAGACCTGGGCGTATCGGTCCGGGCCGATGTGAAGGATGCAGTATGAACTTCATCGAAGACCTGATGACCAACCCCGGCATTACCAAGGCGCTGCCGGAAGCCATCGTCGAGACCCTGCAGATGGTGGCGATCTCCGGGATCTTCACCCTGGTGATCGGGCTGCCGCTGGGCATCTTCATGAACACCAGCGCACCGGGCGGGTTGCGGCCGATGCCGGCAGTCAACCGCATTGTCTCCGACATCATCGTCAACATCACCCGGTCCATTCCCTTCGCCATCCTGATGGTGGCCCTGATCCCGCTGGCCCGGCTCATCACCGGCTCGTCCATCGGGCCGATTGCCGCCTGCGTCTCGCTGACCATCGGCACCGTCCCCTTCTTCGCCCGGCTGGTGGAAAGCGCGCTCCGAGACGTCAGCTCGGGCAAGATCGATGCCGCGCTGGTCATGGGTTCCACCCGGATGCAGGTCATCGGCAAGGTGCTGGTGCCCGAGGCGATGCCCGGCCTGGTGGCGGCCCTGACGACGACGCTGGTCACCCTGGTGGGCTACTCGGCCATGGCCGGCATCATCGGCGGCGGCGGATTGGGCAGGCTGGCCTACAACTACGGGTTCCAGCGTTTCGACACCACCGTCATGATCGTGACCATCGTGATCATGGTCGTCCTGGTGCAGGCCATCCAGTGGACCGGCGACGCCGTGGTCCGCCGTGTGGACCACCGGAACGCCGCCACGGCGGGCACCCGCAAGGTGCGCCGGCATGAGCCGGACACCACGGTCGGCGTCTGAGCCGGCCGCGCAGTTTTCCCGTCCGCCGGCACAGTGCCCGGGCGGGACCATGCAGCCAGTAGCCGCTAGCTGCACCACGCCCGGACCGGCCGGCTGGCGCACGGTCCGGGGTAATTGGAAAGGAACGCACACGGATGCGTAAAGCACTGACCCTCATTGGCACCGGCCTTGCCGCTGCCCTGGCACTGACGGCTTGCGGTGGAGGCAACAACGCCTCCGCCCCCAGTGCCGGGGCCACGCTGGACCCAGCCAATCCCACCGTGGTCACGGTCGGGGCCACCCCGGTTCCGCAGGCCCAGATCCTCGAGTACGTCGACCAGAACCTGGCCAAGAAGGCCGGCATCGACCTGGAAATCAAGGAATTCGACGACTACCAGCTGCCGAATATCGCCTTGGACGACAAGTCCCTGGATGCGAACTACTATCAGCATCTGCCGTTCCTCGAAGACCAGATCAAGACCAAGGGCTACAAGTTCGAGCACGGCGCGCCGATCCACATCGAGCCCTATGCCGGCTTCTCCGCCAGGCACAAGAAGGTCAGCGAGATCCCCGACGGCGGCACCATCGCCATCACCAACGATCCGGCCAACCAGCCGCGCGCACTGAAGGTGCTCGAGGCTGCAGGCCTGCTCAAGGACATCAAGGACGACTCCTCGGCGCTGAACCTGACGGACGAGCAGAATCCGAAGAAGCTGAAGTTCGAGGAGAACCAGCCCGAGATCCTGCTTCCGCTGGTGGACGACCCGAAGATCGACCTGGCCCTGATCAACGGCAACTTCATCCTGCAGGCCGGGCTGAGCACCGACGACGCGCTGGTGGTCGAGTCCGTCAAGGACAGCAAGTACGGCAACTTCCTGGTCTGGCGCGAGGGTGGGGAAACCCCGGCGATCGCCAAGCTGGACGAGCTGCTGCACTCTCCCGAGGTCAAGGCCTACATCAAAAAGACCTGGCCGAACGGTGATGTGACCCCCGCCTTCTGACGGATTCCGGCCGGCACAGAAAAGCCCGGCGGCCTCCCCCACAGGGGGAGGCCGCCGGGCTTTTCTCGTCTGCGTCCGCGCCGGAACCTGGCTGGCGTCCGGCAGGGGTCCCCGTCCTTCGCTTCGCTCAGGACGGGGACCC
>NZ_JBHTML010000233.1:0-5301 GCF_042679445.1 Arthrobacter sp. GCM10027362 | reverse complement strand
GATGCTGCCGGCGCGCATGATCGCCTTCGGCCCGTTGCCCGAGCACGCCCCGCCGTTCGCCCGCCGTTAGCCCGGGAGCCGGGCCGGGCGGAGGGGCCGGAGGCCTCAGGGGCGGGTGCGGCCGTAGGTCGGGTCCACCGCCTCCGGCGACATGCCCAGCAGCTCTGCCGTCTGCTCGACCACCACGTCGTGGACCACTTCCGGCAGTTCCGCCTTGATCCTGGCCTCGGCCTCCACCGGCTTGCGGTAGATGGTGACGACGGCGGGTGCGCCGGGGCGGGCGCGCACCACGTTGCCCAGCGGGGCGGGGGACCGGGAGGCCACCAGCTCCTCGAGGCCCGGCGGGATGTCCGCGACCAGGAATTCCACGGCGTCGATCCGTTCGCCCCAGAGGTATTGCAGGCGCTCGACCGAATCCAGGACCAGGTCCTCGAACCGCTCCGAACGCGTCCGGTTGCCGGGCAGGTGGGCCGGCAGCAATTCGCCGCGCAACCCCCGCCCGTGACGGTTGCGGCGCCGCTTGCCGAACGGCCGCGCAACAGCTGAGGCACCGGCTGCCGGGACGGCGTTGGCAATCCTGATGCTCAAAGATGGACCGTTTCCCATATAACGACTCTAAGCCTGCCCGGTGCCAAAAGCACGGCACCCGGCGGTATCCGGCCGGCGCCCGGGAGCGGCGCGCTGACCCTGCCGCGGGCGAAATACCAGAAGCTGCGCTTCGGCGGAGTAGAATGTGTGGTCGTGGGATCCATACGCCAATGTTCACGCTCGGCCTGTACACGTTCGGCCATAGCCACTTTGACGTACGTTTACGCCGATTCCACCGCCGTCCTCGGCCCGCTGGCCACCTACGCCGAACCGCACTGCTACGACCTGTGCGCCGACCACGCCGCCCGGCTGACCGTGCCGCGCGGCTGGGAAGTGCTCCGACTGGCCCTGCCCGAGCAGACCCCCGAACCCAATACGGACGACCTGCTGGCGCTGGCCGATGCGGTGCGCGAGGCCGGCAGCGCACCGGAGCCTGCCGACGAGGCCCCGGTCCAGCGTGGGACGCGCGAGCCGCTGGAACCGCCGGCGGGAGCGGAGACCGTCCGCCGCGGGCACCTGCGCATTCTGCGCGGACAGCCCTAGGACGGTACCCTGAAACAGTTGTCCGGCCCGCCCGCGGGTTTGGCCGGCCGGCGGGCTGCCCGCCAACGTTGCCCCGGCTGCCGCGTCGCCGGGCCCACCCGAGGAATGGACCCCATGGCAAATCTTCCGCCCGAACTGATCGCCGTGCTGCGCTGCCCGGTCACCGGATCCGAACTGGTCCAGGAGGGCGACCAGCTGGTATCCACCGGCACGGACGCCGCCGGCCGGCAGCTGCGCTACCGCATTGATGAAGGAATTCCGGTCCTGCTCCCGGCCGCGCCGGAAGCCGCCGGGCCGGAAGCCGCTTCGCCCACCGCCCCCGACAAAGCCTAGGACCGAAACCGTGACGCTTGACTACAAGGTAAAAGACCTCTCCCTGGCCGAGGCCGGCCGGCACCAGATCCGGCTGGCCGAGCACGAGATGCCGGGCCTGATGGCCCTGCGCGCCGAGTTCGGCGAGTCCCAGCCGCTCAAGGGCGCCCGCATCGCCGGCTCGCTGCACATGACCGTGCAGACCGCCGTGCTGATCGAGACCCTGACCGCGCTCGGCGCCGAGGTCCGCTGGGCCTCCTGCAACATTTTCTCCACCCAGGACGAGGCGGCCGCCGCCGTCGTCGTCGGCAACGGCACCCCTGAGGATCCCCAGGGCGTGCCGGTGTTCGCCTGGAAGGGCGAGAGCCTGGAAGAGTACTGGTGGACCGCCGAACAGATCCTGACCTGGCCCGGCGCCGACACCGACCCGGAGCTGGGCCCGAACATGATCCTGGACGACGGCGGCGACGCCACGCTGCTGGTGCACAAGGGGGTGGAGTTCGAGGCCGCCGGCGCCGTGCCGGCCGCCGCCGAGGAGGACCCGGAAGAATACCGGATCATCCTCGAGACGCTGCGCCGGTCCCTGGCGGCCAACCCGAAGAAGTGGACCACCGTTGCCGCCGGCCTCCTCGGGGTCACCGAGGAAACGACCACCGGCGTGCACCGGCTCTACCAGCTGGCCGAGCAGGGCAAGCTGCTCTTCCCGGCGATCAACGTCAACGACTCGGTGACCAAGTCCAAGTTCGACAACAAGTACGGCATCCGCCACTCGCTGCCGGACGGCATCAACCGGGCCACCGACGTGCTCATGGGCGGCAAGGTCGCCGTCGTCTGCGGCTACGGCGACGTCGGCAAGGGCGCCGCCGAGGCGTTGCGCGGGCAGGGCGCACGCGTGGTCGTCACCGAGATCGACCCGATCTGCGCGCTGCAGGCGGCCATGGACGGCTACCAGGTCACCACCCTGGACAAGGTCGTCGGCGAAGGCCATATCTTCATCACCACCACCGGCAACAAGGACGTCATCATGGCCTCCGACATGGTGAGGATGCGGGACAAGGCGATCGTGGGCAACATCGGCCACTTCGACAACGAAATCGACATGGCCGGCCTGGCCAGGGTCGAGGGCGTGCAGAAGGTGGAGATCAAGCCGCAGGTGCACGAGTGGGTCTTCGACGCCGGCACCGACGCCGAGCGCTCCATCATTGTGCTCTCCGAGGGACGCCTGCTGAACCTGGGCAACGCCACCGGGCACCCGTCCTTCGTGATGAGCAACTCCTTCGCGAACCAGACCATCGCGCAGATCGAGCTGTTCACCAAGGCCGGCACCGGCGAGTACGCCAAGCAGGTCTACGTGCTGCCCAAGATCCTGGACGAGAAGGTCGCGCGCCTCCACCTGGCCGCCCTCGGCGTGGAGCTGACCGAGCTGACCAAGGAACAGGCCGGGTACCTGGACCTGGACGTGGCCGGCCCGTACAAGCCGGAGCACTACCGGTACTAAGCGTCCGTCTTCCGCGCCTGCGCGGAAGACAATCCGCAGAAGGGGGGCCTTGGCCGCTGCGCCAAGGCCCCCCTTCTTCCGGTTCTTCCGGGCGGTTACTGTCCGAAGGGCAGCGCGTGCAGCCTGCGGCCGCGCTCCCGTGCGCCGGCGTACTGCCGGCTGAGGCGGGCGAAGTCCCGCTCGCGGCGCTCGGCCATCACCGCCATCAGGTACAGCTCCGGGGCTGTGCCCGGCGGCGGCGGGGGAGAGACGAACCCGGCGGCCTCGTTGGCCAGGGCCACGGCCAGCCGCTCCCGGGAGGCGGGGATCATCTTCGGCGCCTGGGCCAGGAATTGGGAGATCCGCCGGGCCAGGGACTCGGGCAGCCGGCCCATGTCCGTGAGCTTGACCCACGGCAGCAGCTGCGGGGGCGCCTGGGGCAGCTGCCGCGGCAGCACGCCCACGCGCTCGCGCATGCTGTAGGTGCCGGCCAGCATGTCGCCCAGGCGTTTGGACCGGTCGTTGAACAGGGCTGCCACGAACGCCACCGAGCCGAGCATGAAGTACAGTTCGAAGACTCCGACCAGCCCGCGGATCAGGGCATGCCGGAACCGGATGGCGCCGCCGTCGTCGCGCACGATGCGGAGCCCCATGATCAGCCGGCCCAGGGACTTGCCGCGGGTCAGCGCCTCCACGCCGATCGGCACGATGACCAGGAAGAAGAGCACCATGGACACCGCCAGCGCCTGGGCCGCGGCGGCGTCGAAGCCGGTGCCCAGGGTCTCGCCCAGCAGTACCCAGGCCAGAACCAGCAGCACCAGGTTGGTCACCGCGTCGATCATCGCGCTCAGCGACCGCACGCCGAAGGACGCCGGGCGCAGTTCCAGCACCACGGCCTCGCCCGTCACCACATGGCTCATTGCGCCCCCTCCGGCGGTCCCGCGGACCGTTTCGCCTGCCTCTCTCCACTCTACCGACGGCGGGCGCCTCCCACCGCCCGCTCCGCGCGCAGCAGCGCGGGACCGCTAGGCTGGGAGCGTGGATATCGACGCCTTCACCGCGGTGCACCGGGACGACTGGACGCGCCTGGACACGCTCAGCGTCAAGCGCCGGCTGACCGGCGAAGAGGCGGACGAGCTGCTGGAGCTCTACCAGCGCACCTCCACGCACCTGTCCATGATCCGCTCCATCGCCCCCGAGGGCCAGCTCTCCGCGGCACTGTCCACCCGGCTCTCCCGGGCGCGGACCAGGTTCACCGGCGCGAAATCCAGCTTCGCCGAGGACATCGCCGGGTTTTTCGTCCGTTCCCTGCCGGCGGCGTTCTACCGGCTGCGCCGGCTTACCCTCATTGTCGGTGCCGCGTTCATCCTGGTGGCCTGGCTCTACGGGGCCTGGGTGGCCGGGAACCCGGAGGTGATCAAGGCCCTGGGCTCCGATGCCGAGCTGCGCCGGTACGTGGAGGAGGACTTCGTCAACTACTACACGGAAAACCCGAACGCCTCCTTCGCGGGGATGGTCTGGACGAACAACGCGTGGATTGCGGCCCAGTGCGTGGCCTTCGGGGTCACCGGCCTGTGGGTGCCCTACATCGTCTACATGAACGCGCAGGGAGTGGGGATCGCCGGGGGCATGATGGCCGCCTACGACCGGCTCGACACCTTCTTCCTGTACATCCTGCCGCACGGGCTGATGGAACTGACCGCGATCTTCATTGCTGCCGCGGCGGGCCTGCGGATCTTCTGGTCCTGGGTCTCGCCCGGGCCGCGGACCAGGCTGGCCTCGATGGCTGCCGAGGGCCGTTCGCTGATCACGGTGGCTTTGGGCCTGGTCCTGGTGCTGTTCCTCTCCGGCCTGGTGGAGGGGTTCGTGACGCCGAGCGAGCTGCCGCACTGGCTGCGGATCGGCATTGGCGCGCTGCTGCTGGCCGCCTACTGGGTGTACACGCTGGTGCTGGGCAAGCGGGCGTACGACGCCGGCGCGCGCGGGGACCTGGACCGGTTCGACGCCGGTGCCGAGGCCCGGACCGCATAGCGCGTCGCCGCCTCCCACCGCAAGCCCGCGGCGGGAACCCCGGCTGGCAGGGCCTGATGGGGTTTTGATCGACAACTGAGGATCACGCTGCCGGGGCCACCGCCCGGCAAGACCGGAAACCGGCAAGACCGAAAAAGACTGGAAAAGATTGGAAAGAGGAAAGCATGGCTGATCAGGAGCAGGCGGGCACCGGCCGGGCCCGGCGGATGGAGGACGCGCTCCGGATGCCGGGACGCCGGCCGAGCCGGCTGCCGGACCTGGGCGCTTATGACGGCGGTGCCTCCGGTGCCGGCAGCGCCACCGGCGCGGAGAATGCTCCCGGTTCCGGCCAGGCTCCCGGTGCAGCACCG
>NZ_JBHTML010000232.1:0-5359 GCF_042679445.1 Arthrobacter sp. GCM10027362 | reverse complement strand
CGTGCCGCAGCCGGGCGGCGAGCCGGCGTGCCTGGTTCGCCCAGTCGGCCCTCGGCTCCGCGAGTACCGGTGGTCCCGGCGCGGCGGCCACCTGCCGGTCGACCAGGTTGCGGTTGAACGGTACCAGCCGGGTGTGCCAGAGTTCGTCCACCGTCGCGATGATGTCTGCCGGCGATCCGGTGTTCTCCAGCAGCACGTCGGCGGCTGCCTGTCGCTCGGCCGCGGGGGCCTGGGCGGCGATGCGGGCGCGGGCGGCAGCCTCGTCCATGCCGCGGTTGGCCACCATCCGGCGCACCCGCTCGTCCTCCGGCGCGTCCACCACCAGCACGAGGTGGAAATTGGCGCCCTGCCCGGTCTCGACCAGCAGCGGGATGTCCTGCACGATAATGCTGTCCCTGCCGGCGTCGGCGGCCAGCTGGGCGGCGCGGGCGCGCACCAGCGGATGCACGATGCCGTTGAGCAGCTGCCGTTTGCTCTCGTCACCGAAGACGACGGCGGCGAGCGCCGGGCGGTCCAGCCGCCCGGCGCCGTCGAGCACGGACGGGCCGAAGGCCTCGACGACGGCGCGCAGGCCGGGCGTGCCCGGCTCCACTACCTCGCGGGCAATGGCATCCGCGTCGACCAGTACCGCCCCGAGTTCGGCCAGGCGCCCGGCCACCAGCGACTTCCCGGCGGCGATGCCGCCCGTGAGACCAACCTTCAGCATTCCGCCAGCTTAGCCGCCGAGGGCCCCGCCACGAGCATGCGAGCGGTGGGAGGCGGCTAAGCGTTAGCGTTCACTGCCTCCCCCGCACGCCTCGCGCACAGTCCGGGCTGTTCCGCCCCGACGAAGACAGCCCGCATGGCCCACCACAGGGTTTCCGGTGCGGCGCAGCACGGCAAATGGTCTGTCTCGGTCCGTTCATCGTCCAGCCGGGCCGGCCGCTTCCGCAACGGACACCGGCGTGTCGCGGGGGCGTGCCTCCCGTAGACTGGAGTGTGTGATTGCCGCCTCCCCCGCCAGCTACACGACCATCGACGGGGAACACCGGCATGAGCTCGAGATCAAGCGCTCGCGGTTCATCACCGTCCTGCGCCGGGTGGAAACCGAGGACGAGGCCCGGGCCCTGGTGGCCGGGCTGCGCAAGGAGTTCCACGACGCGCGGCACCACTGCAGCGCATTCGTGCTGGGACCGGACCGCGGCGTGCAGCGCTCGAACGACGACGGCGAACCCTCCGGCACCGCCGGCATCCCGATGCTAGAGGCCCTGACCAAGCGGGAAACCGCGCCCGGGGCGGCGGACCTCAGCGACGTCGCCGCCGTCGTCGTCCGCTACTTCGGCGGCATCCTGCTCGGTGCCGGCGGCCTGGTCCGGGCCTATTCGGACTCGGTCTCGCAGGCGCTGGCCACGGCCCGGCTCATCCCCCGGCGGCGGATGCGGCTGTTCGCGGTCCCGGCCCCGCACGCCGGCGCCGGCCGGCTGGAGAACGAGCTGCGCTCGGCCGGGCTTACGGTCCTGGGCACCGGCTACGAGGAGCGGGGCGCCCTGATCAACGTGGCGCTGGCGGACCAGCCGGAGGTGGTGGAGGCCTTCCACGCCCGGCTGGCGGCGCTGACCGCCGGCGGGCCTGCACCTGAGCCGCGCGGCACCAAATGGGTGGACCTTGCCTGAACTGGACTTTGCCGCGCTGCGCCGGTATCCGGACATCGAAGCGGACAACCTCTACGCGCACGACGCCGCCGACCGCCTCCTGCTGGACACCGCGGCGCAGGCGCTCGCCGGCTGCGCCGCGGACCGGTTGGCAGTGATCGGGGACCGGTACGGGGCGCTGACCCTCGGTGCGGCCGCGCGGCACGGCCTGAGCGGCATCCGGGTGCACCAGGACCCGCTCTCCGGCGAGTTCGCGCTGGGCATCAATGCCCGTGCCGCGGGCCTGGCGGCGGCCTACGCCAACCTGCCCCTGGACGCCGGCCTGCTGTTCGGCGCCACGGTGGTGCTGCTGCGGCTGCCGCGTTCGCTGGAGGCACTGGAGGAAATCGCCGCGCTGATCGCCGCGCACGCGGACCCGGCCGTGCAGGTCTTCGCCGGCGGGATGGTCAAGCACATGGCGCCGGCCATGAACGAGGTGCTGGGCCGGCACTTCTCCTCGGTGGCCGCCGGGCTGGCCCGGCAGAAGGCGCGGGTGCTCACCGCTGCCGGGCCGGTGCCGGGCGGCGGCACCGGGTTCCCGCTGGCGGGAACCTACGACGTCGGACTCCCGCAGCCGCTGCAGCTGCGGGCCTACGGCGCGACGTTTGGCGGCGCGAAACTGGACCCGGGCACCCGGTTCCTGCTGCCGCAGCTGCAGCGGGCCCGGGCGGCGGACACTGCCGTGGACCTTGGCTGCGGCAACGGGACGATCGCCGTGTACCTGGCACTGTCCCGGCCCGGCCTGAAGGTGCTGGCCTGCGACCAGTCCGCCTCCGCCGTCGCCTCCACCGCGGCCACCGCTGAGGCCAACGGCGTCGCCGGCCGGGTCAGTGTGCTCAGGGACGACGGGCTGGCCGGGCAGCCGGACGGTTCGGCCGCGCTGATCGTGCTGAATCCGCCCTTCCACGTCGGCCCGACCGTGCACGCCGGGATCGCGCTGAAGCTCTTCGCCGAGGCGGGCCGGGTGCTGGCCCCCGGCGGCGAGCTCTGGACCGTCTGGAACTCGCACCTGCGTTACCGGCCGCAGCTGGAGCGGCTCGTCGGGCCAACGCGCCAGATGGCCCGGAACCCGAAATTCACGGTCACCGTCTCCACCCGCACCGCAGGAATTGGTCAGTAGATGCGGCCTTCGGACGGAAATGGGTCGGTAGATGCCGCCTCCGACGGATTCCTGGCACCGCCTTCGCCGCCGGAGCTGGCCGAACGGATCCGTCCGCTGCAGGAACTGGCTCCGGACGCCGTCGTACACCGCCTGACCGCCGCGCTCATTCTGGGGATTCCCCTGCCGCCCGCACTCGAATCGCCCGGAAGATAGAGCTGGCGTCCCCGCCGCGCTGCATCGCCTGCGCAGGCCGGGAGTGCATTGCCGGCGGCTGAAAGCGGCTCCGGGGGATGTGGTCGATCATGACGGAATCCGGATCACCCCGCCGGAGACGAAGCCGCGCCTGGCCATCCTCGATCTTGGCCTGCCCGAACCCGTTCTGGACTGGGCGATTACGGATGCGCGCGGCCGGGAAGTGGTGTGGCCGGATCCGGTGGTCCCCGAATACCGCGTAGCGGTCCAGTACGACGGCGGGCACCACCGGATGCAGCTTCGGCGCGGCTTGGACCAGTACCGCGACGGGATCACGCTGCTGCACGGCTGGCGCAATATCGTGATCGGGACCGAGACATTCCGGCCGCGGATTGCGACGGCGCCGCGGCGGATACGCGGGGCCCTGTGGCACCGGGGCTGGGATCCGCGCACGCCGCTTGCGTCGCCGAACTGATCGGAGGGTTCCGTTCCGCAGCCGGCCCGTTCAGCGGAATTGTCCGCCCGGTGCCGGAAGACGGCGGCCGGCTTCTTCCCGCGGACCACATCTACTGACCGGTTTCCGCGGGAAGGGAGCACCTGCTGACCAATTTTTTTCCATACAGACAGGAGAGGGCCCCGCACCGGATGGTGCGGGGCCCTCTGCTCAGCCAGGCGATTAGTGGCCGGTGAGCTTTTCGCGCAGGGCGGCCAGGGCCTCGTCGGAGGCCAGGGTGCCGTGCTCGGCAGCCGGAGCCTCGGAGGAGTAGCTGGTCGGAGCGGACTCGCCGGCGCCGGAAGCGGCAGCGGAATCCTCGGCCAGGGCACGGGCAACCTGCTTCTTGTGGGCTTCCCAGCGGGCCTGGGCCTCGGCGTACTGCTGCTCCCAGGCGGCGCGCTGTGCCTCGTAGCCTTCGAGCCACTCGTTGGACTCCGGGTCGAAGCCCTCCGGGTACTTGTAGTTGCCCTGCTCGTCGTACTCGGCGGCCATGCCGTACAGCGCCGGGTCGAACTCGGTGCCCTCGGGATCGACGCCCTCGTTGGCCTGCTTCAGGGACAGCGAAATGCGGCGGCGCTCCAGGTCGATGTCGATGACCTTGACGAACAGCTCGTCGCCGACGGAGACGACCTGCTCGGCCAGCTCCACGTGGCGCTGCGCCAGCTCGGAGATGTGGACCAGGCCCTCGATGCCGTCCTCGACGCGCACGAACGCACCGAACGGAACCAGCTTGGTGACCTTGCCCGGAACAACCTGGCCCAGCGCATGGGTGCGGGCGAAGGTCTGCCACGGATCTTCCTGGGTGGCCTTCAGGGACAGGGACACGCGCTCGCGCTCCAGGTCCACCTCCAGCACCTCGACGGTGACTTCCTGGCCGACCTCGACAACCTCGGACGGGTGGTCGATGTGCTTCCAGGACAGCTCGGAGACGTGCACCAGGCCGTCGACACCGCCCAGGTCCACGAACGCACCGAAGTTGACGATCGAGGAGACGACGCCCGGACGGACCTGGCCCTTCTCCAGCTTGTTGAGGAAGGTGGAGCGGACCTCGGACTGGGTCTGCTCCAGCCAGGCGCGGCGGGACAGCACCACGTTGTTGCGGTTCTTGTCCAGCTCGATGATCTTGGCCTCGATCTGCTGGCCGATGTACGGAGCCAGGTCGCGCACGCGGCGCATCTCGACCAGGGATGCGGGCAGGAAGCCGCGCAAGCCGATGTCGAGGATGAGGCCACCCTTGACGACCTCGATGACGGTACCGGTGACGACGCCGTCCTCTTCCTTGACCTTCTCGATGTCGCCCCAGGCGCGCTCGTACTGGGCGCGCTTCTTGGACAGGATCAGGCGGCCTTCCTTGTCCTCCTTGGTCAGGACAAGGGCCTCGACCTGGTCGCCCACGGCGACAACGTCCCCGGGATCAACATCATGCTTGATGGAGAGCTCGCGGGAGGGAATGACACCTTCGGTCTTGTAACCGATGTCGAGCAGGACTTCGTCGCGGTCGACCTTGACGACAGTACCTTCGACGAGGTCACCATCGTTGAAGTACTTGATGGTGGCGTCGACGGCTGCGAGGAAGTCCTCAGCGGTGCCGATGTCGTTGATGGCGACCTGAGGGGCACCGGGCTTCTCGGTGGAGGTGATGGTCATGTAGTAGGGGCTCCGATGTGGATAGTTTTCTTGGTTCCAGAAGCCCGGCGCACAACAGTGCCCCGGCCGCCCGGAAGTGGACTTTTGGGAATTGCATGCGCATTACGCGCCCGATAAGTCTAGCCGGTGCGCCCAACTCGGGTCAAAAGTGCGTGATGCAGTACGGCCGCACCGGCTGCGCCATGAGCCGGTCCAGCCGCGCCACCGCCTCCGGCTCCCCCGCCAGCCTGCCGGCCGCCGCCAGCGTGCGGG
>NZ_JBHTML010000231.1:0-5418 GCF_042679445.1 Arthrobacter sp. GCM10027362 | reverse complement strand
GTCGGGCTGCGCCCCGCCGTTCCGGCCGCCGCGGTCGACCTCACGGCGGCCGGGCCGTTCCGGGTCTCCGGCCGCATCCGGTCCCTGCGCCACCACGGCGGCGTGCTCTTCATCGACCTCACCGACGCCGGCCGCACCGTCCAGGCGGTGATCGAGCGCAGCGACTTCGGGACGGAACGGTTCCGGCTGCTGACCAGGGCCCTGGACACCGGCGACCTCGTAGTCCTCACCGCCGTTCCCGGCCGGTCCCGGACCGGCTGCCCATCCCTGTTGGTGTCGGACCTGGAGATGGCCGCGAAGGCCCTGCACCCCGTGCCCTTCACCGGCCTGCAGGACCGTCGGACGCGGCTGCGCCGCCGGTCCACCGATCTGCTGGTCCACCCGGAGGGCCTGGACCTGCTCGCCCGGCGCTCGCGGATTCTCAGTGCGGTGTGCCGCCTCCTGGAGCGCGAGGGCTACCGCCAGGTCGAGACCCCCATGCTCAACACGGTCCACGGCGGGGCGGCCGCCCGTCCCTTCCGCACCTACAGCAACGCCTACGGCGTGGACCTCACCCTGCGCATCGCCCCCGAGCTCTACCTCAAGCGCCTGCTGGTGGGCGGGGCCGGGCCGATTTTCGAGATCGGCCGCAATTTCCGCAACGAGGGAGCGGACGCGACCCACAATCCCGAGTTCACCACGCTCGAGGCGTACCGTCCCTTCGCCGACTATACGGACATGAAGGAACTGACCGAGCGGCTGGTCAAGGCCGCGGCCGCCGAGGTGCACGGGGCGGCCGTGCTGCCGCTGCGCGCTGTCCATGGCCGCGCCGCGCCCCCGGTGCTGACCGACGTCTCCGCGCCCTGGCCCGTGGTGCCGGTTACGGAGGCGGTCTCCTGCGCCGTGGGACAACCGGTCTCGGCGGAGACCGACTTCGAGGAGCTGCTCCGGCTGGCCCGGCAGCACGGCGTGGCGGTCGGACCCGGGATGGGCCCGGGCGCCGTGCTGGAGGAACTCTACAGTGCGCTCGTGGAACCGGCCACGGTCCTGCCCACGTTCTACTGCGACTTCCCGGTGGAGACCACCCCGCTGGCCGCGCCCCACCGCCGCCGCCCCGGCCTCGTGGAGCGCTGGGACCTCGTGGCCGGCGGGATGGAGATCGGCACCGGCTACTCGGAGCTCACCGACCCGTTCGAACAGCGGCGCCGCCTGACCATGCAGTCGCTGAAGGCGGCTGCCGGGGACGTGGAAGCCATGGAAATCGACGAGGACTTCCTGTACGCGATGGAGACCGGCATGCCGCCTGCCGGCGGATTGGGCATCGGCATGGACCGGCTGGTGATGCTGCTGACCGGCAGCACCATCCGCGAGGTGCTCAGTTTCCCGTTCGTGCGGCCCGAGCCCCGTTCCTGAGCCTCTCCGCTTCCTGGCCGAACCCGGTCCGGCCGGCCAAAGCGTGGACCGAATGCCGCGGAAGCGGTGCTTGCCGCCGTTCCGCCGTGGTGGCAGGATGGCCGCAGCAATTCCGGCGGGCCGCTCCTTCAGCCAGCCGGACGGTCGCTCACCGGCAGCGGGGCAAAGGGGTTCACCATGCACTACCCAGCCGCATCCTCGGTCCCGGTGCCGGGACAGGAACCGGCCAAGACCACACCCAGGAAACGCGTCACCGCCGTGGACGCGGCCCGCTGCCTGGCCCTGATCGGCATGATGGGCATCCACGTGCTGCCTGAAACCCACGCCGGGGATGCGCCCTCCCTGACCTGGGTCCTGTTCGCCGGCCGGGCCTCCGCGCTGTTTGCCCTGCTGGCCGGGGTCTCGCTGGCATTCAGCGCCGGCGGGTCGCGCGGCCTGCAGGGACAACCGCTGAAGGCCGCCATGGCAGGGGTCGCCGCCCGCGCCGTCGTGATCATGGCCTTCGGGCTGGCACTGGCGTACGCCGGCCCGGGCGTGGAGATCATCCTGGCCTATTACGGCATGATGTTCCTGCTGGCCGTGCCCTTGCTGGGCCTGGCCCCGCGGGTGCTGGCCGTCCTGTCCCTATGCTTCGCCGTCGTGGGGCCGGTCCTGCTCCAGGCCCTGCGCGGGGTGCTGCCTGCCCCGGCCGAGGACAACCTCACCTTTGGCATACTCTTCAGCCACCCGCTCGCCACCGCCGGACAGCTGCTGTTCACCGGCTTCTACCCCGCCGTGCCGTGGATGGCCTACATGTGCGCCGGGCTGGCCCTTGGCAAGCTGGACCTGAGTTCGCGCCGGACCGCGGCGTGGCTGCTGGGTGCCGGCGCCTGTCTTGCCGCCGCCGCATGGGGGGTCTCCGGCCTGCTGCTGGTGACCCGCCTGGGCATGTCCCCGGGAACGGCTGCCGGGCTGCTGGCGGGCGGCCAGGATCCGCCGGTGCCGGAGGACTCCTGGTCATGGCTGGTGGCCGCCTCCCCGTACTCGTCCATGCCGCTGGAACTGCTGCACACCATCGGCACCGGCATGGTGGTCCTCGGCACCCTGATCCTGGCCGGCAAATACATCCACCAGGTCATCGACGCGCTGGCCCCGGCCGGCAGCATGACGCTGACCCTGTACTCGGGGCACCTGCTGTTCCTGGCCAGCGGCCTGCTGGGTACGCGCCCGTTCGAGTCCTTCGGGCTGCAGGTTGGCACCGCCCTGCTCTTCGGCGTCCTGTGGCGCAACCTGGTCGGACGCGGGCCGCTGGAGGCCGCAGTATCGGCCGTTTCCACCCGGGTCAGGAACGCGGTGGCCGGCAAGGAGGTCCTCCGCCGGGAGGAACTGGCCGCGAACAGCCCCGGCCCCGGACCGGCGAAGCCAACCGGACCCTAAGGCCCGGACGGCCCTGCGGCTACACGCCGTGGCGCAGGCGCTGCCTGCCGTACTCGTGCCAGGTGAGCAGGACGACGACGGCGTCGAAGATGGTCAGCGCGACCAGGCCTGCCGTGGGGGAGACCGCGATCTGGTAGAGCTGGTAGACGATAAAGGCCAGGAGCACGCCGATCATCCACGGATAGGCCCAAAGTTTGTTCATCAGCACCGCCACCACCAGCACCACCTTCACCACCCCGTGTGCCAGCAGGTAGAGGGCGGCGTAGATGGCAGCGCTGCCGGTCAGGGTGCCGGCAGCGTGCAGCAGGTGGGTGGCAATGAAGTCCCGTGGGTCTTCGGCAAGTTCGGGCTGCGCGAGCCGGAGGACGAAGCGGTGGATCCTGGCGGGGTCCACCAGGAACAGCAGCAGGCCGCCTGCCAGTTCGGCCGCGCCGTCCAGGCCCTTGAGGACAACGCCGGCGGCGAAGAACCGGTCCCACCAGTCCCGGGCCCGGAAAAACCCCGCGGTCTGTTCATTACGCCGCGGGCCGGTCCGGCGTCCCGGTCCGGATTCTTGCACCAGTCCATTGTCAGGGGCCACCGGCGGCAAGTCCACCCTCATGCCGGGGCCTTCCTCCGCCGGCCGAGACTGGGCTACAGTGACCCGATGCGGAGAACGGCACATTTCACCGTCAACACGCTGGCCCTCAGGCGCGGGGGCCTGGTCAAGGCCGTGCGCACCCGTGCCAACGCCCTGGCTGAAGCCGGAACGCTGGAGCAGGTCTGGCTGGAGGTGCTCGGCTTCCAGGCCAGGCTAGACGCCGACGTCGCGGCGCTCCGCCGGGGCGGCCACCTCCACCCCAAGGTGAAGGTGCGCAGCGTGCTGTACTCGCTCGACGGCAGCCCCCGGAACGAGACCCGGAAGCCGGTGCGGGCGCCCAGCGATCCGGACCTGACGGCGGTACCGGCCGATGCGTCGGGCCGCAATATCCGTTACTTCCGGGACGGAGTGCCCGAGATGGACATCAGGTTCGGGTGGGACGGCCTGGCGGCAGCCATTGACCGCTTCGACACGGCCGGCTTCCGGGTCCGCCGGGAGGAAATGGACGCCCACGGCAGGCTGATCAGGGTGCTGCACTACGGCCCCGAAGCCGCCACGCCCACGGTACAGCGCTACATCGGGCGCGACGGGAAGTGCTTCCTGACCGTCCGGCAGGACCGCGGCTCGAAGACCTGGGCGGAAAGCTATCTGTTCGGCGCCGGCGGCCCCCGGTTCTTTGCCGACACGGGCGGGCTTTACCAGTTTGCGCTCGAACGGCTGCTGGCCGCAGAGGAAGCACCGGCCATCTGCTCGGAGTTCAGGGACACCCTTGACAACCTCCCGAACCGGAACCTGGACGACGTCGTCGGTGCGCTCCGCCACCCGAACCTGCTCAAGGTTGCCGTCGCGCACAGCAACCACCTGGAGCGGCCGTACACGGCCGGCTCCGGCGTCAGCAGGAACTGGAACCGGCTGGTGCGGCAACTGGACGCCTGGGACGCGCTCGTGGTCTGGACCCAGGCGCAGCGCCGGGACTTCGTCCAGGACTTCGGCCACGCCGAGCTGCTGCAGGTGATTCCGCCGCCTGCGCCGAAGCAACGTCCGTCCGCGGCACGGACGGACCCCAACCGGCTGGTCCTGGTGGCCCGGACAGATCCGAAGAAGCGCCTGGACGAGGCGGTCCGGATCCTGAAGAAAGTGCTCGAAGGCAATCCGGAGGCGGTGCTGGAGATTTACGGGCTGGGATCCAAGAGCGCCGAGGAAGCCAGGATCCGTGACCTGATCGCCGAGCTCGGCGTCGGGGAGAGCGTGCGCTTCATGCCCTTCGCCGAGGATCCGGGGACCATCTACACCGGTGCCTGTGCCACCCTGTTCACTTCCGCTTCCGAGGGCTTCGGACTGATCCTGCTTGAAAGCATGTCCTGCGGTGTCCCGGTGGCTGCCTACGACTGCAACTACGGACCCCGGGAGGTGATCGTCGACGGCGAGAACGGGTACCTGGCACCGTTCGGGGACCAGGACACGCTCGCCGCCCGCATCCTGCAGCTCATGGGGGACCCGCGGCTGCGGGAACGGCTGGGCGAAGGCTGCCGTGCCACCCTGTCCGGATTCAGCGAAACCGCATTCGTGGACCGGTGGACCCAGGTGCTCTCCAAATCCCCGCGGGTGGGCCGGCAGTCGCTTACGGGGCCGGTCAGCGGCCGCGCCTACTGGGACGGCAGCACACTCGTCCTGCCCGCGGCGGACCAGGTGCCGGACGGTGCGGAGCTGCTCGTCCGCAAGCGCCGGGAGCAGGACGGCGTGCGGGTACCCATGAACGGAAGGGTGTGGCGGGTACCGTTTGTCCGGAGCGAACCGCTGGACATTTTCGACTTCTACCTCGCCGTCCCCGGAAGCCGCAAGGAGCTGCGCCTGGCCTTCGGCCAGCTGGAGGTAACCCAGCGGCCGCCGCTGCGGGTCTACGCCACGGAGAACGGCAACTTGTCGGTAAAGCACACCGGGGCCGTTCCCCTGATGCGCCGGCTGGGCAGTGTGCCGGCCGTCCGCAGGCTCCTGCGCACCCCGGCGGGCGGGGCCCTGCTGCGGGCGGG
>NZ_JBHTML010000230.1:0-5441 GCF_042679445.1 Arthrobacter sp. GCM10027362 | reverse complement strand
GACGACGGCGGCCACCGGCAGCGCCGGCGCCAGGAGCCCGTCGGTCCCGCCGTGACCGGTATGGCTGCCGGTCACGTTCCGGTCCGGCTTCCGGCGGCCGGTGCGGCAATTTCGATGACGCCGCCGGAGCGCTGCAGCAGCCAGCCGCCGACGGCCAGCAGCGCGCCGAAAACCAGGAAGAGGATGTCGGCCAGGGTCTGGAACGGGCCGCCGATCACATGGTGGATCGCCAGCAGATGGTGGTCGATGAGGCCCTCGACCAGATTGAACAGCCCCCATCCGGTGAGGATCCAGCCCCACAGCACGCGCGACGCCCAGACCCGGCCGCGCGAATGGGTGACCCGCGAATACAGCACGCCGAGGCCGGCCAGGACGGCCAGCCAGGTGAGCACGTGGAAGAAGCCGTCCCACAGGGTGTTCATTTCCAGCCCGTGGACGGTATTGGCAGGATAGGAGCCGATGTCGATGTTGGCGGTATCGGCACTGGTGAGCATGTGGTGCCACTGCAGGATCTGGTGCAGCAGGATCCCGTCGACGAAGCCGCCCAGCCCGACGCCGAGGAGGACCCCGGGCAGCCTGATGCCTCTCCGCTTTCCGGCCGGCCCGGCCTCCGGTCTTCCGGTCATCTGGTCCTCCGCTCCCCTCCCGCAGCATCCGGGCCCCGGGCCGCCGTCCAGGCGAGCAGCCAGGCCAGTTCCACCGCGGCATCCAGCAGGTAGACCCGGCCGATCCGCCCGGTCAGGCCGTAGGCCAGGTCGATGGCGGCGAAGGTCGCGGCGGTGCCGGCCCCGATGCGCCGGGCGGCGGCCAGTCCTTCCGCGGACGGGCCGGCCCGCAACTGGGCGTAGCCTGCCGCGGCGCCGAGCCCGCCCACGCATTTGACCAGCCACTCGTCGGCCTTGGGCCCGGTGACCGCCTCGAAACTGCGGTAGTGGAGCACCGGCCACAGGCCGGTCACCAGGTTGAACAGCCCGTGCGCAGCCGCCAGCCTCGACCGCCGGGCGGTTCCTGTTGCTGCCGCCGTGTCCGCCACCAGCCTGCACCTTCCTCCGCCGTGCCGCACTTCCGTTAAGGCTAGGCAGCGCCGGCGGGGGTGTCGAGGGGGCCCGAGGTGCGGCAGCAGCGGCCGGGTTGTCCGGGGCTTCCCCAATCCCGGCCCGTCGTCAATAATCGGACCGTTGACGTTGCCGACCAGGAGGCCAGACATGACCACCCAGCTCAACCCGTACATCGGATTCCGCGACAACGCCAGGCAGGCCATGGAGTTCTACCAGTCCGTCTTCGGCGGCGAACTGACCAGCAGCACCTTCGGAGAGTTCCATGCCAGCGAAGACCCCGCCGAGCAGGACAAGATCATGCACGCGATGCTGACTGCCCCTAACGGGATGGTGCTCATGGCCTCCGACACCCCGGCGGGCATGGACTACACCCCCGGCGGCAGCATCTCCATCTCGCTCAGCGGCGACGACGACGCCGAACTGCGCGGCTACTGGGACAAGCTCTCCGACGGCGGCACCGTCACCATGCCGCTGGAGAAGGCACCGTGGGGCGACACCTTCGGCATGTGCACGGACAGGTTCGGCATCAACTGGCTGGTGAACATCGCCGGCGCCCAGGCACGCTGAAGGCCTCGAAGGGCAGCTACCCCCAGGCCGACGTCGTACTCCTATCAGTGGTACCGCGACGGCAGCCGGTTCAAGGGAGCCACCAGGTCCACGTACAAGCTGAGGACGGCCGGCGGGCAATCCTCCATCCCGGTGATCGTCAGGGCCAAGCGGAGCGCCTATGCGACCACGTCCGGGAGCAGCCGTTCGGCCTGCATTCCGTTCGACCATGACTACCACTACCCGGAGGACGACGATGACGATTACGGCGCGTCCTCCGGGGGCGGCTATTCCGGTTGCACCGGGCCTCGCTGCTACGCTCCCGGCGGCAGGAGCCGGACCCCGTGCCGACCGGACCGGCATAGCGCCCGGCCGGCCGGCTCCATAACGACGACGGCGGTGGCGGTGCCCGCCCCCTTCCCGGGGCGGGCACCGCCGGCAAACATCAATGTGCCGCGGACGCGGGCTGCTCCTGGAAGGCTGGCACGACATGCTCGATGAAGAGCTCGAGGGAGCGTTTCTTCTCCTCATGGGTCAAACTGTTGTCGGACCAGAGGCTGAACTCGGTTACGCCGAGCGCTTCGTAGTGGCGCAGGCGCTCGATAATTTCATCGGGCGTTCCGATCATCGCTGTTTTGTGGAGCGACTCCGGCGTGAACTCGGGCCGCTCGGCAAACTTCTCGGCAGGGCTGGGCTCGAGGAAGCCGTTCTTCGGAGTGGTCTTGTTTCCAAACCAGGCATCAAACGTCCTGTAGAACTTTTGGACGCCCTCGGCCGGGCGGCGCCATCCCTCGGGCTCGTCTGCGGGGTGGACGTGCGTGTGGCGGAGCACCATGAGGTCCGGGCGCGGGATGCCGGGGTTGTTCGCGACAGCCGTATCGAATTTGCGCGCGAGGTCCTCGACCTCCTCGTCCCCCTTCATAAGCGGCGTCACCATCACGTTGCAGCCGTTAGCGACTGCAAACTCATGCGATGAGATGTCGCGGGCGGCGATCCACATGGGCGGTGTCGGCCTTTGAATGGGCTTAGGGACGCTGGTCGAGGTTGGGAATTGCCAGACTTCGCCGTCGTGTGCATAGTCGCCTTCCCAGAGCGCGCGCACGGCCGGCACCAGCTCGCGCAGGTGCTTGCCGCCGTCGACCGCGGACATGCCGCCCATGAGGCGGTCGAACTCGAACTGGTAGGCGCCCCGCGCCAGTCCCACTTCCATCCGGCCGTTGCTGATGACGTCCAGGAGCGCTGTCTCGCCGGCCACCCGGATCGGGTTCCAGAAGGGTGCGATGATCGTGCCGGCCCCCAGGCGGATGTTCGACGTGCGTGCTGCCAGGTAGGCGAGCTGGGGCATGGGGCTGGGAGAGATGGTGTACTCCATCGAGTGGTGCTCACCGATCCAGACGGTGCTGAAGCCTCCTGCCTCCGCGATGAGCGCGAGTTCCGTCAGGTTCTCGAAGCATTCGCGATGTGAGACGCTCTCGTCCCAGCGCTCCATGTGGACGAAGAGGGAAAAGCGCATTGGTGGTGACTCCTTCATTCTGCGGCGGTTTTGGCCGACGGGTCGCGGGTGGGTACGGCTGCCGGTGCGGCGGCGCGCTCGGCGATGGTCTGGTCCGCCTTGGACCAGTGGGTGGGCGGCACTTCCCGGATGATCACCGTGGTGTTCTCCGGCAGCGCCCCCACCGATTCCTCGGCGGCCCGGTGCAGCGCCGAGACCAGGGCCCGCAGCTGCTCCGGCGTGCGGCCTTCGGCGATCGAGACATCGATCAGCGGCATGTGCTTCCCCTATCCGCGCATCACGAAGGGGTCCGCCACCGGGCCCTCGTCGGTGTTGATCCACACGCTCTTCAGCCGGGTGTACTCGTGCATCGATTCCAGCCCGTGCTCGATGCCCACGCCGCTGCTCTTAAAGCCCTGCCGCGGGGACATCGGGGACATCGCCCGGTAGGTGTTCACCCACACGGTCCCGGCCTCGAGCCGGCGCGCCATCCGGTGCGCCCGGGCCAGGTTCTGCGTCCAGACGCCGGCGGCCAGGCCGTAGCTGGTGTCGTTGGCCAGGCGCAGCACTTCCTCTTCGGTCTCGAACGGCATGACGGCGGCCACCGGGCCGAAGATTTCCTCGCGCACCACGCGCATGGAATTGTCGACGCCGGTGAGCACCGTGGGCGCGTAGAAGTAGCCGGGCAGGTCGATGTCCGGCCGGCCGCCGCCGGTGAGCACCGTGGCGCCTTCGGAGACGCCGAGCTCCACGTAGGAGCCGACCTTCTCCTGCTGGGCGGCGAAGGCCAGCGGGCCGAGCTCGGTGGCATCCTGGCGGGGGTCGCCGATGACGATGCTGCGGGCCCGGGCCGCGACCTTCTCCAGCAGCTCGTCGTAGACGGCGCGGTGGGCGAAGACCCGGCTGCCGGCGATGCAGGTCTGCCCGGCGGCGGCGAAGATGCCGGCCACCACGCCCATCGCGGCGTTGGAGACGTCCGCGTCCTCGAAGACGATGTTCGGGCTCTTGCCGCCCAGCTCCAGCGTGCAGCCGATGAAGCGCGAGGCGGCGGAGGCGGCGATCGCCGAGCCGGTGGCGGTGGAGCCGGTGAAGGAGATCTTCGCGAGGTCCGGGTGGTCCACCAGCGCCGCGCCGGCCTCGGCGCCGAAGCCGGTGACCACGTTGACCACGCCGTCGGGGAAGCCGGCCTCGGCAGCGAGCCCGGCCAGGCGCAGGACGGTGCGCGAGGTGTATTCGGAGGGCTTGATCACCAGTGTGTTGCCGGCGGCCAACGCCGGAGCCAGCTTGGAGACGGTCAGGGTCAGCGGCGAATTCCACGGGGTGATTGCCCCGACCACGCCCAGCGGTTCGCGCTGGGTATAGTTCAGGATCGCCGGGTTCAGGGCGGGGATCTGGCTGCCCTGGACCTTGTCGGCCAGGCCTGCGTAGTAATAGAGGTATTCCGGCAGGGTGGCCAGCTGGCCGCGCATCTCGCGCAGCAGCTTGCCGTTGTCCTCGGTTTCGGCCCGGGCCAGTTCCTCCGCGTGCTCGCCGACCAGGTCGCCGAGCTTCCGGAGCAGGTGCCCGCGCCGGGTGGCACTCAGGTCCCGCCAGCGCGGATCCTCGAACGCGGTGCGCGCGGCGGCCACCGCGGCGTCGACGTCGGGCCGGGTGCCGCGGGCGGCGGCGTAGAGGACCTCCAGGGTGGCTGGATTGGTGCTTTCGAAATAGGCACCCCCGGCCGGAGGCACCCAGGCCCCGCCGATGAAGTGCTCGTAGTGGTCAGTCATGGCAGTTTCGGCTCGCTTCGTCGATGAATTCGGTAATGATGGCCGCCAGTTCCGCCGGCCGCTCCACCGGGAGCATGTGGCGGGCGTCCGGGACGACGGCGGTGCGCGCGCCCGGGACCGCGGCGCCCAGGCGCCGGGTCATCTCCGGCGTCGAGCCCGGGTCCAGTTCCCCGGTCACGGCCAGGGACGGGACGCCGATGGCGCCCAGCTCCGGGCCGATCTCGGCGTCGCCGGTGGCGAACACGCGGTAGGCATGCAGGTAGGACGGCACGTTGTTGGCCAGCAGCACGGACCGGGTGCGGGCCACCTCCTCGTCCGGGACGCTGCTGCCGGCCGGATACCAGCGGGTGATCGAGGCCTCGACGCTGGCGGGGAAGTCCTCGGCCGCCGCGGCCAGGCGGGCAGCGACGGCTGCGGCCTCGTCCGGGGTGCGCCGGCAGACGGAGCTGACGCTGGTCAGGCTGGCCACCAGCTCCGGACGGAACCGGGCCAGGTGCTGGGCGATGAGCGCCCCGAGGGAGAACCCGACCAGGTGGACGCGCCCGGGGAGCCGGGCGGCGACGTCGTCGGCCAGCC
>NZ_JBHTML010000229.1:0-5462 GCF_042679445.1 Arthrobacter sp. GCM10027362 | reverse complement strand
CGCCGCGCTGGTGCACGGACTGGCCGGCACCACGGCAGCCGCCGGCGGGCCGGTCGCGGCATCGGACATCGGAGCGCACGTACCCGGGGTCGTCGGCGCCCTCCTGGCCGGCGGCTGACCCGGCCCGGTCCTTGTGCCAGTGGCGGGCCGGGGAGCGCCGCTGGCCATCACCAAATGCCAAGGCTACTGTGGGTTGCATCCGACCCGGCGACCAGCGGAGGTTTCCCGTGGCTATCACCCGCGACCTGATCATCAACGGCGAGCACGTGCCCGCCGCATCCGGCAAGACCACCGAAGACATCAATCCCTACACCGGCGCCCCCTACGCCACCGTGGCCGCCGCGAGCCCCGAGGATGTGACCCGTGCCGTGGACGCGGCCGCCGCCACGTCCGAGTCCTGGGCCGCCACGCCGCCCTCGGCCCGGGCCCGCATCTTCCTGAAGGCGGCGGACATCCTCGAGTCCAAAACCGATGAAGCGGCCGCGCTGATGGCGCAGGAGGTGGGCGGGGTCCGGCCCTGGGCCGAGTTCAACCTCCACCTGGCGGCGGACATCCTGCGTTCGGCGGCCGCCGCAACCACTGCCCCGCAGGGCGAGGTGCTCGCCACGAACCTTCCGGGCAAGTATTCGCTGGGCCTGCGCCAGCCCTTCGGGGTGGTGGCGGCCATCTCCCCGTGGAACGCCCCGATCATCCTCGGCACCCGGGCCATCGCGATTCCGCTGGCCGTGGGCAATACGGTGGTGATGAAGCCCAGCGAGGACGCGCCGCTGGCCTGCGGGCTGTTCATCGCGGACGCCCTGCTCGAGGCGGGGATTCCCGACGGCGTGCTGAACGTGGTGACGAACGCACGGGAGGACGCCAACGACGTCGTCGGCACCCTGGTCGCGGACAACAGGGTCCGCTGCGTGAACTTCACCGGCTCCACCAAGGTCGGCAGGATCATCGGCACCTTGGCCGCGCAGAACCTCAAGCCCGCAGTGCTGGAACTGGGCGGCAAGAATTCCCTCGTGGTGCTCAAGGACGCGGACATCGAGTACGCGGCCAGTGCGGCAACCTTCGGTGCGTTCATGAACGCCGGCCAGATCTGCATGTCGGTGGACCGTGTGCTCGTCGACCAGTCCATTGCCGAGGATTTCACCGCCCGCTTCACCGAGAAGGTGGCCAAGCTGCCCACCGGGGACCCGAATGATCCGAACACCTTCGTGGGACCGCAGGTGAACCAAAGTGCCGCCGACCGGCAGTACGGGCTGATTGACGACGCCGTGGCCAAGGGCGCCACCGTGGCCACCGGCGGGCAGCGGCTGCAGAACGCCCTCGTGCCGGCCACCGTGCTGACGGGGATTACCGAGGACATGCGGATCTTCGAAGAGGAAATCTTCGGTTCTGCCACCACCGTGCTGCCCGTGAGCGGGCCCGAAGAGGCGGTGCAGCTGGCCAACAATACCAACTACGGCCTGACCGCCGGCGTCATCACCGAGAACCTTTCCGAAGGCATCGAGGTGGCCCAGCGGCTGCGCACCGGCATCGCCCACGTCAACGACCAGCCGGTGCTGGATGAACCGATGGCACCGTTCGGCGGGATCAAGGAATCCGGCTACGGTAAGTTCGGCGGCCAGGCCGGCATCAATTCCTTCACCGAGCTGCGCTGGGTCACCGTACAGCAGCGGGGCCACGCGCAGTACCCGTTCTAGGAACCGGCCCAGCCGACCCCCGGGAGGGCGCATGTACCAGGCAGCTCAGGACCGCTACGAACAAATGCCCTACCGGCGGGTGGGCCGCAGCGGCCTGCAGCTGCCGCTGGTATCGCTGGGGCTCTGGCACAACTTCGGTGACGACAAGCCGTTTGAAACCCAGCGGGCGGTGCTGCGGCGCGCCTTCGACCTCGGCGTCACGCACTTCGACCTGGCCAACAACTACGGACCGCCCTACGGCTCGGCGGAGTGCAACTTCGGCCGGCACCTCGCGGAGGATTTCCGCCCGTACCGTGACGAGCTGATCATCTCGACAAAGGCCGGCTACGACATGTGGCCCGGCCCGTACGGGAACTGGGGGTCGCGCAAGTACCTCCTGGCCAGCCTGGACCAGTCGCTGGCCAGGATGGGGCTGGAGTACGTGGACATCTTCTACAGCCACCGGCCGGACCCGGACACGCCGCTGGCGGAAACGATGGGCGCGCTGGATGCGGCCGTGCGCTCGGGCCGGGCGCTGTACGCCGGGATTTCCACCTACACGGCCGCCCAGACGCGCGAAGCTGCCCGGATCATGCGCAGCCTGGGCACGCCGCTGCTGATCCACCAGCCGTCCTATTCGATGCTCAACCGGTGGGTGGAAGAGGGCAGCCCGAGCCTGCTGGAGGTAGCGGAGGAGGAAGGAATGGGCGTCATCGCCTTCTCCCCGCTGGCGCAGGGCCTGCTCACGGACCGCTACCTGGGCGGAATCCCGGAGGACTCCAGGGCCGCCGCCAACAAGTCCTTCGTTCCGGAGTGGCTTTCCGAGCAGACCCTGGAGCGGGTGCGCGGGCTGAGCGGGCTGGCGGCCGCGCGCGGGCAGACGCTGGCCCAGCTGGCGATAGCCTGGTCCCTGCGCGATCAGCGCCGCGGCGCGGCGGTGACCTCGGCCCTGATCGGCGCGTCCAGCGTGCAGCAGCTGGAGCAGAACCTTGCCGCCGTGCGCGGCCTCGATTTCAGCCCCGGGGAGATCGACGCGATCGACGAGTTCGCCGTGGAGTCGGGCATCGACCTGTGGCGGCAGCCGGCGGACTGAGTGAGGTGGCGGGGTCCCCGCCCGGGTATGCGAAGGGCCGGGGCAGCCGCTAGGCCAGCCAGGTGTCCGGCGGACCGAGGAAGAGCAGGAATCCGAACACTGCAGCCACCCCGGCAATGGCTAGCACGACGGCGAGGACGGGGTTGCGCAGCACCCAGGCCTGCGCCTGCTCAAGCACGCCGCGCGGCGCCTCGCCGCCGGCCAGTCGCCAGCCGCCGTCGAGCATGCCCCGGCGGTCCAGCGACTTTTCGACCGGAATCGTGGCATAGGGGAGCACCGCCGAAACCACTGCGAGCACCCCGGTCCGGGCCGGCCACTTCTGGTTGACCCAGGTGAAGCAGGCAACGGCCACGTAGCAGAGGAAGACGAAGCCGTGCAGCCCGCCGCCGATGCGGACCCCGAGCTCGGTGGTGTGCGTGACGTACTTGAGGGCCAGGCCGAGCAGCAGCAGGGTCCAGGTGGCGGCCTCGGCCAGCGCGACGGCACGGAACAGGGTGCGGGGAGACATGCGGGTCCTCGGATCGGGAAAGGCGGTCCTTCCAATCTACCGGGAGGAGCCCGCCAAGGCTAAATCGTTGCATCCTGTGTAAATTTGCATCCGGTGCAAACTTGGTCCTAGGCTGGGCCTATGCCGATGCCCCCAACCCCATCACCGGCCCCCGGTACCTCCGCCGGCGGCCGGCGTGAGCTGAACCGGCGTGCCACCCACGAGGCGATCTCCTCGGCGGCGCTGCGGCTGGCCCGCGAATACGGTCCCGGCGGGTTCACCGTCGAGGCCCTCGCCGACGAGGCGGGCGTCTCCCGCCGGACCTTCTTCAACTATTTCCCTTCCATCGAGGCGGCGGTCACGCAGCCGGTGGAGGACTTCCTGGACCGGGCCTTCGCCCGGCTGTACGGGCGGCCCGCGGATGAGCCGATTATGGACGCGGTGCTGGCCGCGCTGGCCGGGGACGTGGGCCAGGAGGAACTGGCCCTGCTCTGCGAGGTCTATTCGATGGGCACCGATGACGAGCAGTTGGAGCGGATGCAGCTGTGGATCTGGAACAAGGCCCAGCAAAAGCTCGAAGAAGGCCTGCGGACACGCCTGCCCGGGGACAGCAGCGGGCTGCTGATCGACGCGCTCGCCGGCTCGCTGATTGCCTGTGCCAAGGCCGCCACCCGCCAGGCCTCGCTGGCCACCCCGCCGGGCCAGGCCCCGGACCCGGCAGCATTCCACGACCTGCTGCTGGCGTCCCTCGGCCTGCTGCGGGCCGGCTTCAACACCAACGGATCCGCTTCCCACCGGAAGGACACCTGAGCATGGCTTCCTGGCTGTACTCCCTCGGCAAACTTGCCGCCCGCAGGCGCTGGTGGTTCATCTCCGCCTGGCTGGCCGTCATGGTCGCCGTCGGCGGCTCGGTGGCCGCGTTCGGCGGCACCCTGACCAACAGCTTCAGCATTCCCGGAACCGATGCCCAGCAGGTGCTGGACCGGCTCAAGACGGACCTGCCCGATGCCTCCGGCGGCCTGGGCACCATCGTCTTCAAGACCGCAGACGGGCAGGCCTTCACCGCGGAGCAGAAGGCAGCGGTCGAAAAGATCGCCGCGGACCTGGCGGACCACCCCGCGGTCAAGTCGGCCACCGATCCGTTCGAACTGCAGTCGGCCCTGGACGATGCACCGGAAAGGATTTCCGACGGCGAGGCGGAGCTGAGGCAGGCCCGGCAGCAGCTTGCGGACGGCCGCGAAGCCCTCGACGCGGCCAGGGCGCAGCTGGAACCGGCCAAGGTCCGGCTCCAGGCCGCCCAGACCCAGGCCGATCAGCTCGAGGCGTCCGGCCAGGCCGCGATGGCCGGGCAGATCCGCCTCCAGCTGCAGCCGCAGGAAGCCCGGCTGGCGGACGCCGAGGCCGAGCTGGCCAAGCAGGAGCGCCGGCTCGGGGAGGGCCGGGCCGAGTACGACGACGGCGTGGCCGAACTGGCCTCGGCCAAGACCCGGATGCAGTCCTCCGAAGGCATCCGCTTCGTCTCCGAAGCCGGAGACGCGGCCTTCATGCAGGTCTCCTTCGAGCAGTCCATGATGGAGGTCTCCAAGGCGGACCGCGCCGCCGTCCAGCAGATCGCCGAGGCTGCCCTGGTGCCCGGGCTGCAGGAGGAGTTCAGCAAGGACATCGTCGAGGACATTTCCCAGCTATTCGGCGCGGCCGAGATCATCGGCATCGCCGTGGCCGCCGCGGTGCTGGTCATCATGCTCGGCACGCTCATGGCCGCCGGCCTGCCGCTGCTGATGGCTGTCGTCGGCGTGGGCGTCGGGGTGGGCGGCACCCTGGCCCTCTCCGGCGTGGTGGAGATGAGCAGCATCTCCCCGGTGCTGGCGTTGATGCTCGGCCTGGCCGTGGGCATCGACTATTCGCTGTTCATTGTCAACCGGCACCGGACCCAGCTGCTGGCGGGCATGCAGCTGCACGAATCGATCGGCCGGGCCACGGGCACCTCGGGCAACGCGGTGCTGTTCGCCGGGCTGACGGTCATCATCGCCCTGGCCGCGCTCGCGGTGCCCGGAATTCCGTTCCTGACCGTGCTCGGTTTGGCCGGCGCGGCGACGGTGGCCGTCGCGGTGCTGGTGGCCTTGACCCTGACCCCGGCCCTGCTCGGGGCGATCGGCAACCGCATTCTCTCCCGCCGGGCCTGGGCCCGGGCCGCAGGCGCGCCCGCGGCCCG
>NZ_JBHTML010000228.1:0-5485 GCF_042679445.1 Arthrobacter sp. GCM10027362 | reverse complement strand
CGGCAGGGCCGTCTCCGCTTCGATGGAAGCCGGCGCCTCCGGCAGCCGTACGGCCCGGCCGGCATCCGGGCCGCCGGCGGGAAGGGCGGCCGGAGTCTGGCCGGTGTTGAAGGTCAGATCATCCATGAGCCTGGCGAAGCCGCCCGAGCCGGTGGAAACGTCCAGTTCCGGCGGCCGGCCGTGCAGCTTCGCTTCGAGTGCCTCGGCCTCCGCCAGCAGCGCGGCGATCCCCGCCCGCCTCGGGGCATCCAGCGCATGGGCGCGGCGCCAGCCCTGCTCCGCTGCGGTATCCGTTCCGGTGCCCCGCGCCGCATCCGTTCCGGCGTCCGGCGGCCCGGGGCGGTCCGGAATTTCCACCGTAACCTCGTAGTGGTGCCGGGCCAGGTAACCGCGGATCCCGCCGACCGTGACCTTCTCGGCCGCCACGATCCGCGCCGCCGTGCCGTGCTCGGCAAGCACCTGGGCGCGCAGTTCCTGCAGCGAGGTGCCTTTAAGCTGCAACCGTGTCGGCGACACGGACCACCCCCACGGTCTCGATCTTCACATTCGCGGCGGTGACCTCCTGGTAGGAGAGCACCGGCAGGCCCCCGGCCTGGGCCGAGACCAGCCGGCGGATTGCCGGCCGCAGTGCCGGCGCGCAGACCAGGACAGCGGTCAGCCCATTGGCCTCCACGTTCCGGACCGCCTCCTGCAGCGACTGGACCACTGCCTCGGTGCGGTCCGGAGCCAGCAGGATCTGGGTGCCGTGCTCGGAGGGCCGCAGGCCCTCGAGCATGCTTTGCTCCAGCACCGGATCGATCATGATGACGCGCAGCAGCTGCCCATCCAAGTACTGGGCGGTCAGCGCAGGACCGAGCGCCTGCCGGGCCGCCTCGACCAGGCCCTCCGGCTCGGTGGAGACCCGCGCGCGCAGGGCGAGGGCCTCGTAGATCCGGGGCAGGTCGTTGATCGGGATCTGCTCGGCCAGCAGCCCCTGCAGCACGCGCTGGACCTCGGCCAGGGTCAGCACGGAGGGCACCAGTTCCTCCACCGCCGAGGGATTCACCGCCTTGACCCCCTCGGTCAGCACGCGCACATCCTCCCGGGTGAGCAGCCGGGCGGCATTGCCGGTGATCATCGCGGACAGGTGGGTCACCAGCACGGAGACCCTGTCGATCACGGTGGCGCCGGCCATCTCGGCGCTGTGGCGCATCTCGGCCGGCACCCACTTGCCGGCCAGGCCGAAGACCGGTTCCACCGTGGCCGTGCCCGGCAGCGCCTCCAGGTTCTCCCCCAGCGCCAGCACCTTCCCGGCCGGGGCCAGGCCGCGGCCGGCTTCCACCCCGGCAATCCGGATCACATAGGTGGCCGAAGGCAGGTCGATGCTGTCCCGGGTGCGCACCGGCGGCACCACGATGCCCAGGTCCATGGCGATCTTCCGGCGCAGTGCCCGCACCCGGGCGAGCAGGTCGTCCGGTCCGCCGGAGACCAGGTCCACCAGGTCCGGCGCGAGCTGGATCTCCAGCGCGTGCACGCGCATCTGCTCGATCAGGTCCTCGGTGCTGTCCGCCGCTGGGGCACTCGCGGCGGCGGCAGCGGCCTCGTCGCCGGCCAGGCGCGCCGCCTCCGAGGCCTTGAGCTTCTGCGCCGCGAACAGCAGGAAGGCGCCCACGAGCACGAACGGAATCTTCGGCATGCCCGGGATCAGCGCCAGCACGACCGCGGCGCCGCCGGCGATCATCAGGGCATTGCGGGACTGGGACAGCTGGGCGGAGGCGGTGGAGCCCATGTCCGCCTCCGCGTTGGAGCGGGTGACGATCATGCCGGTGGACACGGCCATCAGCAGGGCCGGGATCTGGGTGACCAGCCCGTCCCCGATGGTCAGCAGCGAATAGGTCTGGACGGCGTCCATGATGTCCTGGCCGCGCTGGAGCATGCCGATGGCGATGCCGCCCACAAGGTTGATAATGATGATGAGCAGGCCCGCGATGGCGTCGCCCTTGACGAACTTGGAGGCGCCGTCCATGGCCCCGTAGAAATCCGCCTCCGCCGAGACGGCGGCACGCCGCTCGCGCGCCTGGCTGTCCGTGATCAGCCCGGCGTTCAGGTCCGCGTCGATGGCCATCTGCTTGCCGGGCATGGCATCGAGGGTGAAGCGCGCGCCCACCTCGGCCACGCGCTCGGCTCCCTTGGTGACCACCACGAAATGGATGACCACCAGGATCAGGAACACCACCACGCCGATGATCATCGAGCCGCCCACGGCCACGTGCCCGAAGGCCTCGATGACCTTGCCGGCGTAGCCCTCGCCCAGGACCAGCCGGGTGGAGGCCACGTTCAGGCCCAGCCGGAACAGCGTGGCCACCAGCAGCAGGGAGGGGAACACGGAGAAGTCCAGCGGCTTCTTCACGAACATGGTGGTCAGCAGGATCACCAGGGCGAACAGGATGTTCACCGCGATCAGGAAGTCCAGGATCCCCACCGGGACGGGGACCACCAGCAGCATGATGATGCCGACCACCCCGAGGGGCACGGCGAGCTTGGACAGGTTGCGTTTCATCTTCAGTCCCTGTGTTCGGATCGGGCTGGTGCAGCGTCGGTCATGGCGGGTTCGGACAGGGCGGGCCGGGCCAGGGTGTGCATGCCGGCGGCGGCGCCGCGGGATTTCAGCGCCATCACAAAGGCGAGCACCCGGGCCACCGCGTTGTAAAGCTCCACCGGGATCTCCTGGCCGATCTCGCAGGCCGCGTGCAGCGCCCGGGTCAGCGGCACGTCCCGGACCATCGGCACGCGCTTGGCTTCGGCTTCCTCGCGGAGGCGCGCGGCGATGGTCCCGGCGCCCTTGGCCACCACGCGCGGGGCGGATTTGCCCGGCTCGTACTTCAGCGCCACGGCGTAATGGGTTGGGTTGACCATGACGACATCGGCCCCGGCGACGGCGGCGATCATCCGGTTGCGGCTCATGGCCAGCTGCCGGGAGCGGCGCTGGGATTTAATCAGCGGATCCCCGTCCGAGTTCTTGTTCTCGTCCCGGACTTCCTTCTTGGTCATCCGGGTTTTCTTCCGGTTCCGGCGCAGCACCACCAGGATATCGGCCGCGGCCAGCGCCAGTCCGGCGATCACCGCGGTGCGCACCAGCGTGGCGGTGCCGGCCCCGGCCGTATCCAGCAGCGCCGAGACGGACAGCCCGCCGGCGGTCATCAGCACCGGCACCAGGTCCTGGACCACCAGGTACAGGACCAGGCCGACGGCGAGCGTTTTCAGCAGCGCCTTGGCCCCCTGCCAGAGGGCCTGGGTTCCGAAGGTGCGTTTCAGCCCGTTGAGCAGGTTCAGGTGCTCCGTCTCCAGCCGGAACTTCTTGAAGTGGATCCCGCCCTGCAGCGCGGCGCTGGCCGCCACCGCCAGCACGACGACGGCCAGCAGCGGGCCGAGGACGTGCCCGATGGAGCCGAGCCCCTCCGCCAGCGCCTGCAGCGCGGTGTCCGGATCCGGGTTGGCGGCCAGCGTCCGGACGGCGACGAGCTGCTCGGAGGCGGCCTCCGCGCCCCGGGTGACGGCGGCAGGCAGCATCAGGGCGGCGGCGGCCACGCCCACCCAGGCGGTCACGTCCTGGGACCGGGACAGCTGGCCCTTGGACCGGACCTCCCTCATCCGTTTCCCGGTGGCCTGCTCTGTGCGCTCCTCGGCATCGGACACCTAGCCCACCCCCAGCAGCGCGCCGGCCGCCTGCTGCACCAGCGAGGAGACCACCCGCGGCAGCACCACGAACACCACCGAGGCCAGGGCCAGGGTGAGCAGGATCTTCAGCGGGAACCCCAGGGCGAAGGCGTTCAGCGCCGGGGCCACGCGGGTGAGCAGGCCCAGGCCGGCGTCGGCCAGGAACAGCACCACCAGCAGCGGTCCGGCGATCTGCACCGCGGCCAAAAACATCTGCGTGACCGCGGTGGCCATCGCCTGCACCGGCGCGGCCAGGTCGAGGCCGCCGCCCAGCGGCAGCGCGGTGAAGGTGCGGACCAGCCCGCCGATGATCAGCTGATAGCCGTCCGAGGCGAACAACAGGGCCAGCGCGGTCATCTGGAACAGCCGGGTGAACTGGGCGCCGTTGACCTGGGACTGCGGGTCGAAGGCCTGGGCCAGTGAAAAGCCGCCGAACAGGTCGATCAGGTTGCCGGCGGACTGGACCGCGGAGAAGACCACGAGCACCAGGAAGCCGAGCACCGCGCCGGTGAACAGTTCCAGCACCAGGGCACCGAAGTACCCGGCGGTGTCCAGGGACCTGTAGCCGGGCACCACCTGCGGGGAGACCGCCAGCGCCAGGCCCACGCCGAGCATCGCCTTGATCCGTGCCGGGATTGCCCGGTAGGAAAACGGCGGGGCCACCACCAGGAAAGCCACCATGCGCACGCCGGCGAGCATGACGGCCTCGAGCCAGTGCTGGTCCAGGGGAATGGACATCTCAGTTCCCGCCCAGCAGGCCGGGGATTTTTTCGAACAGCTGGTGGGTGAAGCTGACCATCTCGGTGATCATCCAGTGCCCGCAGACCAGCAGGGCCAGCGCCACGGCGATCGCCTTGGGCACGAAGGACAGCGTGACCTCCTGGATCTGGGTCATGGACTGGACCAGGGACACCGCGAAGCCGACCACCAGCGCCGTCAACAGCACCGGCGCCGAAAGCTTGGCGGCCACGAACAGTCCCTGCAGGCCGATGTCCAGCACCGCACTGGTATCCATCAACTGCCTCCCTAGGATCCCTGGTAGCTGGAGATCAGCGAGGTGATGACCAGCCCCCAGCCGTCCACCAGCACGAACAGCAGGATCTTGAACGGCAGGGAGATCATCACCGGCGGCAGCATCATCATGCCCATGGACATCAGCGCCGCCGAAACCACCAGGTCGATAACCAGGAACGGCACGAAGATGACGAAGCCGATGATGAAGGCCGCGCGCAGCTCGGAAATCATGAACGCCGGGATCAGCGTCTGCAGCGGCACATCCGCCGGATCCGCGGGGTTGTCCAGGCCGGCCGCCCGGGTCATCAAGGCCAGGTCCTCCTGCCGGGTGTGCCCGAGCATGAACTGCTGCAGCGGACCGGACGCGGCCTCCAGCGCCGCGCCGAAATCGATCCTGCCTTCGAGGTAGGGCTGTACGCCCAGGCTGTTCACCTCGGTGACCACCGGCCACATGATGAACAGGGACAGGAACAGCGCCAGTCCGGCCAGCACCTGGTTCGGCGGGATCGAGGGCAGCGAGAGCGCGTTCCGGGTCATCGCCAGCACCACGAAGATCTTGGTGAAGGACGTCATCATCAGCAGCAGCGCCGGCGCCACCGCGAGCAGCGTGATGCCCAGCAGCGTGACGACGGCGGAGGAGGGCGTGCCGTCCGGGCCGTTGATTTCCACCGACAGCCCGCCGCTGCCGGGGACCGCGGGAGCCGTGGGGTTGGCCGGATCCAGCGGCGGCAGCGGCGAAGCCTGCGCGCCGGCACCGCCGAGCAGCAGCAGGACG
>NZ_JBHTML010000227.1:0-5541 GCF_042679445.1 Arthrobacter sp. GCM10027362 | reverse complement strand
GGGGGATCGGCCGCGCCGTCTACACGTGGCAGCGCGAATGCCAGCGCCGCCGCTTCGTGGCGGCCGGTACCGCCGGCGCCGTGCTGCGCACGATGGCCGAGGAGCGCAATCCCGCGCACACTGCGCTGCTGCGCTCGGCTGGGGCCAGGGCGGTGCGCTACTTCACCGAAATGACCCGCCCGCTCTCGGATCCGGTTCCCGCACTGCCGTTGCCTGCGGGGTTCGGCTTTGCCACGCTGGATCCGGAAGACAGCGAGGCCGTACGCCTGGCGCACAACGAGGCGTTTGCGGACCACTGGGGCAGCGAGCCGCGGGATCCGGCACGCTGGGCCTTGACCGTCAGGCATCCGCAGCTGAAACCGGAGTGGAGCATGTCGGTGCTGGAAACCGCCACGGGTGAAACGGTGGCCTACCAGCTGGCCAGCTTCGACCCGGAATACCGCCACCGGTCCGGCTACGACGAAGGCTTCACGGACCTGCTCGGGGTCCGGCGCGCCTGGCGCGGCCGCGGGCTGGCCTCGGCGCTGCTGGCCGAGGCCATGCGGCGGTTCCGGGCAGGCGGCATGGCACATGCCGGGCTCGGTGTGGACACCGCAAACCCCAGCGGCGCCCTGGCCCTGTATGAGCGGATGGGCTACGCGCCGACCATCCGCCACCTGGCGTGGGACGTCCCGCTGACCTGAGCGCTCCCCGCGCCCGTCCTGCGCGGCGGAACGGGAGGCGGGCGCCTGCTCAGGCGCCGACGTCGTACATATGGTGCAGGACCTCGTGCAGGAAGAAGGAACCCAGGGTGGTGATGCTGAAGGTCGTGCCGTTGCTGCGCAGGCCGGGGCGCTCCCATTGGTCCGGCGTCACCGCTTCGAAGGTGGATGCCGTGGCGATGGCGGCCTCTTCGAGCTGCCGGGCCACCTCTGCCGGATCCTGCTCCCGGTAGCGTCCCTCGAGGGCCGCCACGTTCGCATCCCAATTGGTGAAGCCGGGATTCTCCTGCTCCAGCATCAGCTCCAGCCGGGAGTGGAACAGCCTGCACACATCCCGGACATGGGAGGCGTACTCCAGCGGCGACCAGGTCGAATCATCCGGACGTTCACGCACCCCGGGGCGGGCCAGCACCTGGTGCCAGCGCGGCACCGTGGCACGCAGGGCCGGGCCCACCGTGTCGGGGGTGACACCGGCCGGATCGAACCCGCAGTCCGGGCAGCGGCGTCCGGTCACCCACATCCAGTCCTTGGTATCCGGGATGATCGCCATGACGCCAGTTTAAGCCCGCCCGCTCCGCGGCGTCCTTCCCCGCGGAGCGGGCCAGTTTCCGCATCCAGGCCGTATCTGCTGACCCGTGTTTGCCATGCGGGAGCATCTGCTGACCAATTTTTGCTAGGAGAAGCTGGGGCCGACGGCGTCGACGGCCTGGGCCAGGGGCACGCCGGAGCCGTCGCGGCGGCCGTGCTCGGTGGGCAGCGTGCGGGCAGCACCGTTGTCCGCCGCGGCCTTGGCCGGTCCGTGGCCGGCCCAGCCGAGGCTGAGCCGGTCTTCGCCCTTGAGGAAGCGGTGCGCACGCACGCCGCCGGTGGCCCGTCCCTTCGCCGGATATTCGGCGAAGGCGGTCACTTTGGCGGATCCGGCCGACAGCCCCGGCAGGGACTCGGAACCGGCGGCGATGGTCACCACCACCGCGGCGTCGTCCGCGGGGGCCACCGGGCCGAAGAAGATCACCGAGTCGCCGGCTGCCAGCTTGATGCCGGCCATGCCGCCGGCGGTGCGGCCCTGGGGGCGGACCGCCGCGGCGGGGAAGCGCAGCAGCTGGGCCTGGCTGGTGAGGAAGACCAGGTCGTCCTCGTCGGCAACCGCGGTGGCGCCGACCACCTTGTCCTTGTCCTTGAGCGTGATGATTTCCCAGTCCTCGCGGTTGAGCGGATGGTCGGGGGTGACCCGCTTGACCACGCCCTGGGCGGTGCCGATGGCCAGCACCGCGTTCAGCGGCACCAGGGAGACCAGGGATTCGCCCTTGGCCAAGGTGATGAATTCCTTCACCGGGACGCCGCCGGTGAGGTTGGGCAGCCCGGCGGTCTGCGGCAGCACGGGCATGTCCACCACCTGCAGCCGCAGCATCCGGCCGGCCGAGGTGACCGCACCGATCTCCCCGCGGGCGGTGCTGCGGACCACCGAGGCGAAGACATCGTGGCGGACCCGCTGGCCGTTTTCGGTGAACCCGTCCTGGGTCATGGTGCGCGCCAGCTGGCCGGAGGCGGAGAGGATCACCCAGCAGGGATCGTCAGGGATTTCCAGCGGCAGCACGGCCGCAGCCGCCTTCGCCTGCTTGCCGGCGGCCAGGGTCTCGGGCCCGCCGGCCGGCTCGGATTCGAGCAGCACGGTGCGCCGCGGCGTCGCGTACAGTTCGGCGACCTCGCCGAGCTCGTCCGAGACCAGCCGGCGCAGCCGGGCGTCCGAGTTCAGGATTTCCTCCAGCGCGGCAATCTCGCGGCGCAGTTCCTCCTGCTCCTTCTCCAACTCGATCCGGGAGAACCTGGTCAGCTGGCGCAGGCGCAGTTCCAGGATGTAGTTGGCCTGGATTTCGGTCAGGTCGTAGATGGACATCAGCCGGCTGCGGGCCTCGGCGGCCTCGTCCGAGGAGCGGATGATCTGGATGACCTCGTCAATGTCCACGATGGCCACCAGCAGGCCCTCGACCAGGTGCAGGCGGTCCTTCTTTTTGCCCAGCCGGAAGGCGGTGCGCCGGCGCACCACGGACAACCGGTGGTCCACGTAGACCTGCAGCAGTTCCAGCAGGCCCAGGGTCCGGGGCTGGCCGTCCACCAGGGTCACGTTGTTGATGCCGAAGGAATCCTCCATCGGCGTGTACCGGTAGAGCTGGGCCAGCACCGCCTTGGGGTTGAAGCCGTTCTTCAGCTCGATGACCAGGCGCAGCCCGTGGTTGCGGTCGGTCAGGTCCACCACGTCGGAGATCCCGGTCAGCTTCTTGGCGGTGACCGCGTCCTTGATCTTCTCGATCACCTTTTCCGGGCCCACCATGTAGGGCAGCTCGGTGACCACCAGGCCGGTGCGCCGGGCGGAGATCTGCTCGATTTCCACCTTGGCGCGGGTCTTGAACGAGCCGCGGCCGGTGGCGTAGGCGTCCCGGATGCCGGCCAGGCCCACGATCCGCCCGCCGCTGGGCAGGTCCGGGCCGGGCACGCATTCCATGATGTCGGCAAGCGTGGCGTCCGGATGCTGGATCAGGTGCCGGGCGGCGGCGATCACCTCCCCCAGGTTGTGCGGGGCCATGTTGGTGGCCATGCCCACGGCGATGCCGGAGGAACCGTTGACCAGCAGGTTCGGGAAGGCGGCCGGCAGCACCTCCGGCTGCGTCAGCTGGTTGTCGTAGTTGGGGACGAAGTCCACCACGTCCTCGTCCAGGTGCTCCGTCAGCGCCAGGGCCGGGGCAGCGAGCCGGGCCTCGGTGTAGCGCGGGGCGGCCGGACCGTCGTCGAGCGAGCCGAAGTTGCCGTGGCCGTCGATCAGCGGGATGCGCAGCGAAAAGTCCTGCGCCATACGCACCATCGCGTCGTAGATGGCCGCGTCCCCGTGCGGGTGCAGCTTGCCCATGACCTCGCCCACCACGCGGGCGGACTTCACATGGCCGCGGTCCGGGCGCAGGCCCATATCGCTCATCATGTAGAGGATGCGCCGCTGGACCGGCTTCAGCCCGTCCCGGGCATCGGGTAGTGCGCGCGAATAGATGACCGAATAGGCGTATTCAAGGAAGGACCCCTCCATCTCGGAGGTGACGTCGATGTCGACGATGTTTTCGGTGAAATTCGCGGGGTAGTCCTTGTCCTGAACTGGTTTCTGTCGGCGGGCCATGGGAAGAGCGCGGGTCCTTTACTTAATGATTGCGGATACAGTGAGTCTATGTCTCAAGAGGCCCAATCCCCGGATTATCCCGAATACTGGGAGGCCGACGTGGTCCTGCGCGACGGCGGGACCGCCCATCTGCGGCCCATCACCCCTGCCGATGCCGAAGCCCTGCAGGCCTTCCACGCCGGCCAGTCGGAGAGCTCCATTTACCTGCGCTTCTTCACCTTCAAGTCCCGGCTGAGCCCGCGCGAGCTGGAACTTTTCACCAATGTGGACTACGACAACCGGGTGGCCTTTGTCGCCACCATCCGCGGCGAGATCGTCGGCGTCGGCCGTTACGACCGGCTGGACGATCCCACCGACGCCGAGGTGGCGTTCAACATCTCGGACGCCCACCAGGGCCGCGGCCTGGGTTCCATCCTGCTCGAACACCTCGCCGCGGCCGCCCGCGAGCACGGCATCCGCCGGTTCTCGGCCGAGGTGCTGCCGGAAAACCGGAAGATGATCACCGTCTTCAACGAGGCCGGCTACGAGGTCCGGCGGCACTTCGAAGACGGCGTGGTCATGCTTGAATTCAACATCGACCCGACCGAGCGCTCCCGCGCGGTCATGGAGGCGCGGGAGCACCGTGCCGAGTCCCGCAGCGTCGCCTCGCTGCTGGCCCCCGAATCCGTGGCCGTGATCGGGGCCGCCGGGCAGCCGGGCAGCATCGGCCTCGCCCTGCTCGAGCACATCCTCGACGGCAATTTCAAGGGCCGCGTCTACGCCGTCGATTCCCAGACCCAGGAAACGGCCCCGGAGCCGGCCGGCATGATGTCCTACCCCGGCATCGCCGCGGTGCCGGAACCGGTGCAGCTGGCGGTCATCGCGGTGCCGTACGAGCAGGTGCCGCAGATGGCGGCCGACTGCGCCGCCGCCGGGGTCAGGGGCGTGGTGATCGTCACCGGCGGCTTTGCCGACGACGGTGCGCGGGGGCTGGCCCGGCAGCGCGACCTGGTGCGCCATGCCCGCGCCTTCGGGATGCGCGTGATCGGCCCGGCCTCGCTGGGCATCGTGAACACCAACCCCGAGGTGTCCCTGAACGCGTCATTGGCCCCGGGCCTGCCGCAGACCGGGCCGCTGGCGCTGTTCAGCCAGTCCTCGGCCATCGGCGTGCTGCTCAACGCGGCGGCCGGACGGCGCGGACTCGGGGTCTCCTCCGCTGTTTCCGCCGGCAACCGGGCCGACGTTTCCGGCAATGACCTGATGCAGTACTGGGAGGACGATCCGGCCACCCTCGCCGTCGGCCTCTACCTGGAGTCCTTCGGCAACCCGCGCAAATTCTCCCGGATTGCCCGCCGGCTCTCCCGCAGCAAGCCGGTGATCGTGGCCAAGTCGGAGCTGATGGGGCTGCAGCTTCCCCCGGGCCACGCGGTGCGCACCACGCAGGCCCCGGCCGGCGCCCTGGACGCCATGCTGCGCCAGTCCGGCGTGATCCGGGTGGCCACCAACGAGCAGCTCATGGACATTGCCCAGATCCTGGTCAGCCAGCCGCTGCCGGCCGGGCCCGGGCTGGCCGTGCTGAGCAACTCCGGCGCGCTCGGCCGGGTGGTGGCGGACGCCGCGACCACCCACGAGCTCACCGTGGTCGAGCAGGACACCAGGCTGGACCTTCGCGGCGGGCAGGCGGCACCGCTGCTGGGCAGC
>NZ_JBHTML010000226.1:0-5554 GCF_042679445.1 Arthrobacter sp. GCM10027362 | reverse complement strand
GGGGGTCGCCGCGGTCCGGGGCGTCCCGACGCGCGGTGCGGTGGCCGGCTGCGGGCGTGCGCCCGATCGCGGCGTGTTGGGTGTGCTCACTCGTTACCTCCGTTGTCCGGCGCCAGCTCCGCAGCCGGCTGCTGCGGTGCCGAAGTCAACGGTACTTCATCCACCGGCCGCTGTGCAGGATCCTGGCCGTCCTGCTGCGCTTCCGTGGCGGCTTCCGGCTCGTCCGCTGTGCCGTTTTCCTCATCCTCGCCCAAGCTGCGCTCGGTGTTCCGGGCCACGGCGATGATCCGATCCGTCTTGTCCGGCTTGGCGAAGATGACACCCATCGTGTCGCGTCCCTTGGCCGGGACGCCGGCGACGTGGGAGCGGACCACCTTGCCGCCTTCCATAACCACCAGGACTTCGTCCTCCTCGTGGACGATGAGTGCCCCGACCAGGTGGCCGCGCTCCTCCTGGTATTTGCCGATCTTGATGCCCAGGCCGCCGCGGCCCTGGACGCGGTACTCGTCCACCGCGGTCCGCTTGGCGTAGCCGCCCTCGGTGACAATGAACACGAAGGAGCCTTCGGTGACCACGTCCGCGGCAAGCAGCTCGTCGTGGTCGCGGAACTTCATCCCGGTCACGCCGGACGTCGCCCGGCCCATCGGCCGCAGGGCCTCGTCGGTGGCGGTGAAGCGCAGGGACTGGCCGCGCCGGGAGACCAGCATCAGGTCGTCGGTCTCGGAGACCAGCTGCGCGGAGACCAGTTCGTCGCCGTCGCGCAGGTTGATCGCGATCACGCCGGCGGAGCGGTTCGTGTCGTAGTCCTCCAGCCGGGTCTTCTTGACCAGGCCGTTCTTGGTGGCCAACACCAGGTACGGGGCCTGGCTGTAGTCGCGCAGGTCCAGCACCTGGGCGATGCGCTCGTCCGGCTGGAAGGCCAGCAGGTTCGCCACGTGCTGGCCCTTGGCGTCCCGGGCCGCCTCCGGCAGCTCGTAGGCCTTGGCCCGGTAGACCCGGCCCAGGTTGGTGAAGAACAGCAGCCAGTGGTGCGTGGTGGTGACGAAGAAGTGCTGCACGACGTCGTCGCCGCGCAGCTGGGCGCCCTTGATGCCCTTGCCGCCGCGCTGCTGGGAGCGGTAGTTGTCGCTGCGGGTGCGCTTGACGTAGCCGCCGCGGGTGATGGTGACGACGATTTCCTCTTCCGGGATCAGGTCCTCGACGCTCATGTCCCCGTCGTAGCCCATCAGGATCTGGGTGCGCCGCTCGTCCCCGTACTTCTCGGTGATCTCGGCAAGCTCGTCGCTGACGATGCCGCGCTGGACCTCCTCCGAGGCCAGGATCCGGTTGTACTCGAGGATCTCGGCCTCCAATTTGGCGTGCTGGTCCTGGATCTTCTGGCGTTCCAGGGCGGCCAGCCGGCGCAGCTGCATGTCCAGGATGGCCTGGGCCTGGATCTCGTCGATGTCCAGCAGCTGGATCAGTCCGTTGCGGGCGTCCTCGACGGTGGGGGAACGGCGGATCAGGGCGATGACCTCGTCCAGCGCGTCCAGCGCCTTGAGCAGGCCGCGCAGGATGTGGGCCGCCTCCTCGGCCTTGCGCAGCCGGTACCGGGTACGGCGGACGATGACCTCGAGCTGGTGGGTGACCCAGTGCCTGACGAAGGCGTCCAGCGTAAGCGTGCGGGGCACGCCGTCCACCAGGGCCAGCATGTTGGCGGCGAAGTTTTCCTGCAGCTGAGTGTGCTTGTAGAGGTTGTTCAGCACCACCTTGGGCACCGCGTCGCGCTTGAGCACGATCACCAGGCGCTGGCCGGTGCGGCCGGAGGTCTCATCGCGCATGTCGGCGATGCCGCCGATCCTGCCGTCCTTGACCAGTTCGGCGATCTTGATTGCCAGGTTGTCCGGGTTGGCCTGGTAGGGCAGCTCGGTGACCACCAGGCAGGTGCGGCCCTGGAGCTCCTCGACATTGACCACGGCGCGCATGGTGATCGAGCCGCGGCCGGTCCGGTAGGCGTCCTCGATGCCCTTGTGGCCGAGGATCTGCGCGCCGGTGGGGAAGTCCGGGCCCTTGATCCGCTGGATCAGGGCCTCGAGCAGCTCTTCGCGCGTGGCGCGGGGGTTCTTCAGGTACCACTGGACGCCGTCGGCCACCTCGCGCAGGTTGTGCGGCGGGATGTTGGTGGCCATCCCGACGGCGATGCCGGAGGAGCCGTTGACCAATAGGTTCGGGAACCGGGCCGGCAGGATGGTCGGCTCCTGGTTCTTGCCGTCGTAGTTGTCCTGGAAATCGACGGTTTCCTCGTCGATGTCCCGCACCATTTCCATGGCCAGCGGGGCCATCTTGGTTTCGGTGTACCGCGGGGCCGCGGCGCCGTCATTGCCGGGGGAGCCGAAGTTGCCCTGGCCCAGGGCCAGCGGATAGCGCATGATCCAGTCCTGGATCAGGCGGACCAGGGCATCGTAGATGGCCGAGTCGCCGTGCGGGTGGTACTGGCCCATGACCTCGCCGACCACGCGGGCGCACTTGTTGAAGGCGCGGTCCGGGCGGTAGCCGCCGTCGAACATTGCATACAGCACGCGCCGGTGCACGGGCTTGAGGCCGTCCCGGATGTCCGGCAGGGCACGGCCCACGATCACGGCCATGGCGTAGTCCAGGTAGGACCGCTGCATCTCGGTCTGCAGGTCCACCTGCTCCACGCGGTCGGTCAGCACCTCGCCGGACAGCACCTCGCCGGCCGGGTCCCCGGGCACGTCCGGGGTTACTTCGTCGCTCATCCTTGGGTTCCTTCTATCAAGTCTTGGTCAGTGCAGCGGCAGGCGGCTAGATGTCCAGGAAGCGCACGTCCTTGGCATTCTGCTGGATGAACGTGCGGCGGGACTCCACATCCTCGCCCATCAGCACCGAGAAGACCTGGTCCGCCGCGGCGGCGTCGTCCATGGTGACCTGCAGCAGGGTGCGCTTGTCCGGGTCCATGGTGGTTTCCCACAGTTCCGTGTAGTCCATCTCGCCCAGGCCCTTGTAGCGCTGGATGCCGTTCTCCTTGGGCAGGCGCTGGTTGTTGGCCAGCCCCTTGCGGATGACCTCGTCGCGTTCCCGGTCACTGAACACGTAGTCATGGGGGTGGTTGGACCACTTGATCCGGTACAGCGGCGGCTGGGCCAGGTAGACGTAGCCGCTCTCGATCAGCGGGCGCATGTAGCGGAAGAGCAGGGTCAGCAGCAGGGTGGTGATGTGCTGGCCGTCCACGTCGGCATCGGCCATCAGCACGATCTTGTGGTAGCGGGCCTTATCGACGTCGAAATCTTCGCCGATGCCGGCGCCGAAGGCGGTGATCATCGCCTGCACCTCGGCGTTGCTCAGGGCGCGGTCCAGCCGGGCGCGCTCCACGTTCAGGATCTTGCCGCGCAGCGGCAGGATGGCCTGGGTCTCCGGGTTGCGCCCGCGTACCGCCGAACCGCCGGCCGAGTCGCCCTCCACAATGTAGATCTCGGACTTGGACGGGTCTTTGGAGGAGCAGTCCTTGAGCTTGCCGGGCATGCCGCCGGATTCCAGCAGCCCCTTGCGGCGCGTGGACTCGCGGGCCTTGCGCGCGGCCATCCGGGCCGCGGCGGCCTGGATGGACTTGCGGATCACGTCGCGGGCCGGTCCCGGGTTGCGCTCGAGCCAGTCCCCGAGCTCGTCCGTGACCACGCGCTGCACAAAGCCCTTGGCCTCGGAGTTGCCCAGCTTGGTCTTGGTCTGCCCCTCGAACTGGGGTTCGCCCAGCTTCATCGAGATCACGGCGGTCAGGCCCTCGCGGATGTCCTCGCCGCTGAGGTTGTCCTCCTTTTCCTTCAGGAGGTTCTTGTCGCGGGCGTACTTGTTGATCAGCGTGGTCATGGCGGCGCGGAAGCCCTCTTCGTGGGTTCCGCCCTCATGGGTGTTGATGGTGTTGGCGTACGTATGGACGCTTTCCGAGTAGGAGGAGGTCCACTGCAGCGCCACCTCCACGGAGAGCCGGCGTTCGCGGTCCTCGGACTCGAAGGCAATGACCTCCGGGTGGACGACCTCCACCTTCTTGGACGAGTTCAGGTGCTTGACGTAATCCAGCAGGCCGTTGTCGTACTTGTAGACCACCCGGCGGTACTCCGGCGCCTTCTCCGCCTCGTCCGCCGCATCCGCCGGGATGTCCAGGTCCTCGTCCTCGGACACCACCGGGCGGCGCTCGTCCGTCAGGGTGATCTTCAGGCCCTTGTTCAGGAATGCCATCTGCTGGAAGCGGGCGCGCAGGGTCTCGAAGTCGAACTCGGTGGTCTCGAAGATCTCCGGGTCCGGCCAGAATGTCTGGGTGGTGCCGGTCTCCGTGGTGGGCCCGCCCCGGCGCAGCTCGCCGACCGGGTGTCCGCCGTTGGCGAAGGACTGGTACCAGACGTAGCCCTGCCGGCGGACCTCGGTCTCGACCCGGCGGGAGAGCGCGTTGACCACGGAGATGCCCACACCGTGCAGGCCGCCGGAGACGGCGTAGCCGCCGCCGCCGAACTTGCCGCCGGCGTGCAGGATGGTCATGACCACCTCCACCGTGGGCCTGCCCTCGGTCGGGTGCATGTCCACGGGAATGCCGCGGCCGTTGTCCGACACCCGCACGCCGCCGTCGGCCAGCAGGGTGACGTCGATCGTGTCGCAGTAGCCGGCCAGCGCCTCGTCGACGGAGTTGTCGACTACCTCGTAGACCAAATGGTGCAGGCCGCGCGGGCCGGTGGACCCGATGTACATGCCGGGGCGCTTGCGGACGGCTTCAAGGCCCTCCAGGACCGTGATGTCCCCGGCGCCGTATTCCCTGTCGACCTTGCCGCCGCCGCTGGCGCGGGGGTCCTCACCGGCGTGTTCGTGCTCGTTGTCCATCGCCACAGTTGCCGCCGACTCCTCACAAAATTCCATGTCATGTCCGAAGCGCCCTCACGTCCGGGAGAAGGCACCGCATCCCTAATTCTACCGTGCCGGGAGGGTCAGTTTTGCGTGGACAGCGCCTGGCAGGCCATAGAAGCACCTTTTGCCGCGAGCACCGGTGGGTGGATAGGGCGCAGTATGTCCCCGTGCCCTCCCCGCGCCCTACGCGCCGTCTGGGCTGTCCGCCCGTCCCGGGCTTGCGAGGGGCGGACGGACGCGGAACGGGACTATCCGTAGGTGTCGCGCGGGCCGCGGCCGCCGGCGCTGCGCGGGCCTTTGCGCCAGTTCGGCGCCGCGGGGGCCAGCACCTGGATCTTGGTGACCACACCATCGCCCAGGGCGTCGTCGAACCGGGCCAGCAGCGCCGAACTGAGCAGCCGCAGCTGGGTGGCCCAGGCGGTGGAATCGCAGCGGACCTGGACCGTGGTGTCCTGGAAGCTTTCGGGCCGGCAGTGGGCGGCGATCTCCGGGCCCACCAGCTCGTCCCAGCGCGAAATCACGGAGCCGACCGCCACCGGCGAGTTCCAGCCGCGGTCCCGGAGCAGCCGGTTGAACACGGTCCCCAGCCCCTGCGGGTCCCGGCCGGACTCGTGCCTGGGCTGCGCCGCGCCGCGGTCCCGGGTCGAGGCGCGGCCGTCGCCGGCGG
>NZ_JBHTML010000225.1:0-5572 GCF_042679445.1 Arthrobacter sp. GCM10027362 | reverse complement strand
CCGGCCCCGCGCTCGGGGGCACCGGGCGCTCGGCGGCACCGGTCCGGAAGCGCATCCCCTTGCCGGCTCCGGAGGGGGAGCTGCCCGAGGCGGTGACCTGCGAACCTTGGGGCGGCATGGTCGCCGCTGCCCCAATCGCAACTGCAACTGCCTTGGTGGCAGCCTCGCACGGCACCTCCTCGCCCGCCGGACAGGCGGCGCTCGCTGCACTGGTGCGGGCCGTGGCCCGGCGCCGGCCGGACCTGAACGTAATCGAGTCGTTTGTGGATGTCCAGCAGCCGGACGTGCCCACGGTGCTCGCCGGACTGCGGGAAAGGACACGGGTGGTGCCGCTGCTGCTCTCGGCCGGCTACCACGTGCATGTGGACCTGGCCGAGGCGGCAGGGCAGCAGCACGGAACCACCGTCAGCGGCGCGCTGGGACCGGACGGCCGGCTGGTCAGGGTGCTGGCCCGCCGCCTGGAGCAGGCAGGGCTGCGCCGCGGCGACCGCGTGGTGCTGGCCTGTGCCGGCTCCACGGACCGGCGGGCGGTGGCCGACTGTGAGCAGACGTCCCGGATGCTGGGGGAGTATCTTGGCCGGCCGGTCTCCGCCGGTTATATCTCGGCCGCCCGGCCCGCACTCAAGGATGCCGTCGCCGCCGAGCGGGAGCGGATCAACGGCACCCGGGCGGGCGGCGCCCGCGTGGTCGTGGCCACCTACCTGCTGGCCCCGGGCTTTTTCGCCTCGCTGGCCGCGGACTGCGGCGCCGATGTGGTGGCCGAGCCGCTGCTGGTGGCCGGCGAGGAACCGCCCGCGGACCTGGTCGACCTGGTCCTGGACCGGTTCGGGTGCGTTTGATCCCTGCCGCGCCCGATTCCTACAGCCCCAGGGCGTCGCTGATGTCCTCACGGATCATGTCGATCACCCCGGCGATCTCGGCCCGGGCCGGTGCCAGCAGGTCCGCCGCCGGCACCGGGCGGATGACCTCGATGTAGCACTTGAGCTTGGGCTCGGTGCCGCTGGGCCGGATGATCACCCGCGAATCGTCGCGGGTGAGGTACTCCAGCCCCTCGGTCGGCGGCAGCCCGCCGGCTCCCGCCGCCAGGTCCACCACGGAGGCCACCGGCGATCCGCCGAAGGACTCCGGCGGGGTGTCCCGCAGGCGCTTCATCATCGCGTCCAGCAGATCCAGGCTGCCAACCCGTACGGAGAGCTGGTCGGTGGCATGGATGCCGTGCGCCAGCTGCAGTTCGTCCAGGTCCGCGAGCAGGCTCCGGCCGGCGGCCGCCGCGTCCGCGGCCAGCTCCGCGGCCAGCAGGGCGGCGGAAATTCCGTCCTTGTCCGCGACCAGGCCGGGTGCCACGCAGTAGCCGAGCGCTTCCTCGTAGCCGTAGGCCAGGCCCGGCACCCGGGCAATCCATTTGAAGCCGGTGAGCGTCTGCACGTGCCCGAACCCTGCGGCCGCGGCGATCCTGCCCAGCAGCCGGGAGGAGACGATCGAGTTGGCAAAGACGGCCGGCACGCTGCCTTCCGGCGTCCCGCCGGCCGGGCCGGCCTGCAGCCGGGCTACCATATGCGCCCCGAGCAGGGCGCCGACCTCGTCGCCGCGCAACATCGACCACCTGCCGGTTTCCGGAACCTTCAGCGCCACGGCCAGGCGGTCCGCGTCCGGGTCATTGGCCAGCACGATGTCCGCGTCCAGCTCCTCGGCCGCGGCCAGGGCCAGGTCCAGGGCGCCGGCCTCCTCCGGGTTGGGGAAGGCCACGGTGGGGAAGTCCGGATCCGGCGCGGCCTGTGCTTCCACCAGGTGCACGTCGGCGAAGCCGGCCTTGTGCAGCACGTCCAGGGCGGTCCGGCCGCCGACGCCGTGCAGGGGCGTGAGCACGATCTTCAGCCTGCGGTGCGGAAACAAATCCGGCCGGACGGTGCCGGCCACCGCGTCCACGTAGGCGTCCTCGATGGAGCCGTCCTGACCGGAGGCGGGCAGCGTGCTCCAGCCGGCTTCGGCCAGTTCAATCGTCCGCAGCGCCGGGGCGTAGTCGATGCGGGCGGCAATTTCGGCGTCGTACGGGGGCACGATCTGCGCGCCCCGGCCTTCGGCGGGCACGGCGCGGCCGCCCAGGTAGACCTTGTAGCCGTTGTCCTGCGGCGGGTTGTGGCTGGCGGTGACCATTACGCCGCCGTCGCAGTCCAGGGCTTTGACCGCATAGGCAAGCACCGGCGTCGGCAGGGCCGCGGGCATCAGGAAGGTTTCCAGGCCCAAGGCGGTGAAGACGGCCGCAGATTCGGCGGCGAACGCCTCCGAGTTGTGCCGGGCGTCAAAGCCGACCACTACGCGCGGGGTGTAGGCACCGGCGGCGGTGTCCAGCAGGAACCTTCCCAGCCCTGCCGCGGTGCGTCTGACCACCACGCGGTTCATCCGCGCCGGGCCGGCACCGAGGGCGGCACGCAGGCCCGCGGTGCCGAACGCCAGGGTACCCGCGAAGCGGTCCGCCAGTTCGGCCCGTGCGGCGGCACCGGCCTGGCTGTCCTCCGCCGCCCGGCCGAGGAGTTCGCGCAGTTCGGCGGCGGTCTGCGGGTCCGGGTCCTCGGCCAGCCAGGCCTCGGCGGCGGCCAGGGGCTCGGGAGGGAGGGGGACCGGGGGGAGGGGAGATGAAGTCATCGAAACTACCTGCGCTTCGTCGGCGCCGGATGCTCCGGCGGGCCTGCGGACGGACGGTGGAACCTGCCGGCTAGAGCTTGGCAACGATGCCGGCCAGGAGCCTGGAGATGCGCGGGCCTGCGGCCGCGCCGGCCGCCAGGACCTCCCCGTGGCTGAGCGGCACCGGGCTGAGGCCGGCGGCCAGGTTGGTGACCAGCGAGACTCCGAAGACCTCCATGCCGGCATGCCGGGCGGCGATCGCCTCGAGCGCGGTGGACATCCCCACCAGGTCCGCGCCGATCAGCCTGGCATAGCGGACCTCGGCCGGGGTTTCATAGTGCGGGCCGGTGAACTGCACATACACGCCCTCGTCCAGCCCCGGGTCCACTTCCCGGGCGATGGCCCGGATCCGTGCCGAATACAGGTCCGTCAGGTCCACGAAGGTGGCCCCCTCCAGCGGGGAGGCGCCCGTGAGGTTGATGTGGTCACTGATCAGCACCGGCGTGCCCGCGGGCCAGGCCGGATTCAAGCCGCCGCAGCCGTTGGTCAGGACCACGGTCCGGCAGCCGGCCGCGGCCGCGGTGCGCACGCCGTGGACCACGGCGTGCACCCCCTTGCCCTCGTAGTAGTGCGTGCGCGCGCCCAGCACCAGGGCGCGCTTGCCGTCCGGGGTGAGGACGGAGCTGATGGTTCCGGCATGGCCTTCGACGGCGGGGGCGGAGAATCCGGGGATCTCCGCGGCGGGCAGTGCATGCGTGGTTTCGCCGATCAGTCCTGCCGCCCCGGCCCAGCCGGAGCCGAGCACCAGGGCCACGTCGTGCCCGGCCACCCCGGTCCGCGCGGCGATGAAGCCGGCGGCCTCGGCGGCCAGGTCAAATGGGTCAGTAGTCACAGGACCTAACCTACCTGCTGGTAGTGCGGCCCTCCACAGCTCCCCGCCAAGTTGAGGCACCTGTGCGGCATGCGACAGAATGAACAGGTGACGACACAAATAGATTTCAGTGCACCGCGCTTTGTCATTCTCGGCGGAGGTCCCGGGGGCTATGAAGCCGCGATGGTGGCCAATTCGCTCGGGGCCAAGGTGACCGTCATCGAACGCAAGGGACTCGGCGGTTCGGCCGTGCTCACCGACGTCGTCCCCTCCAAGACCCTGATTGCCACCGCGGATGCCATGCGCCGCGTAGCCGGTGCCCACGATCTTGGCGTGCGCTTTGATTCGGAGGCCAAGGCAGCCTATGCCGACATGCGCACGGTCAACGAGCGCCTGCTGAAGCTGGCCGAGAGCCAGTCGGCGGATATCCGCCGCGGGCTGGAGCGCGCCGGAGTCAAGATCATCATCGGCGAGGGCCGGCTGCTGGATGCCAACACCTTGTCCGTGACCGCCGAAGACGGTGAGCACACGGTGGAGGCCGACGCCGTCCTGGTGGCTACCGGCGCCACGCCGCGCGAGCTGCCCTCGGCCAGGCCGGACGGCGAGCGGATCTTCAACTGGACGCAGGTCTACAACATGACCGAGGTGCCCGAACACCTGGTCGTGATCGGCTCGGGCGTCACCGGCGCCGAGTTCGCCTCCGCCTACCGCATGCTCGGCACCAAGGTGACCTTGGTCTCCTCCCGTGACCGGGTGCTGCCGGGCGAAGACGCGGACGCCGCCCAGGTGCTCGAGGATGTCTTCGCGCGCAGCGGCATGACGGTGCTGTCCAAGTCCCGGGCCGCGGCGGTGGACCGTACCGGGGACGGGGTCCGGGTCACGCTCTCGGACGGGCGTACCGTGGACGGCTCGCACTGCCTGGTGGCCGTCGGCTCCGTCCCCAACACCGCTGGCATCGGCCTCGAAGAGGCGGGCGTGGCCCTGTCCGAGAGCGGGCATATCAAGGTGGACGGCGTCTCGCGTACCACGGCACCGAACATCTACGCCGCCGGCGACTGCACCGGTGTGCTGGCGCTGGCCTCTGTGGCGGCCATGCAGGGCCGCATCGCGGTGGCGCACCTGCTCGGGGATGTGGTGACACCGCTGAAGCTCAAGCGGGTTGCCTCCAACATCTTCACCAGCCCCGAGATCGCCACCGTGGGTGTGACCGAGGAAGACGTCGCGGCGGGCAAGTACCAGGGCGACATCATCAAGCTGTCCCTGACCACCAACCCGCGGGCCAAGATGATGAATGTTACCGAGGGCTTCGTCAAGATCATCGCGCGCCGCGGCTCGGGCACGGTGATCGGCGGCGTGGTGGTGGCCCCGCGGGCCTCCGAGCTGATCTTCCCGATTGCCATCGCCGTCACCCAGAAGCTGCACGTGGACGACGTGGCGAACACTTTCACCGTCTACCCGTCCCTGACCGGCTCCATCTCCGAGGCCGCCCGGCGCCTGCACGTGCACCTGTAGCCGGACGGTGCCGGCAACGGTGCCACCGGCGGCTGGACTTTCAGCCTGCGGCTTCCGCGGCCCAAGCATGGTCCCGCGCTAGAATTCCAGAGTAACCAGGCCGGGTGAATCTTTTTAGCGGGTTCGCCGGCAGACAGCGTATTGCCATGATGGGGGAATTGATGGCCGACCAGCGGGTTGCCGTGGTGGTGGAGGACGACGCGGATATCCGGGACCTGGTTTCCGTGGTCCTGTCGAGCTCGGGTTTCGTCGTCCATACCGCACCGTCGGGCTCCGCGGGCATTGCGGCGGTGCGCGAGCACGACCCGGCCATCATCACGCTGGATCTGAGCCTGCCGGACCTCGACGGGTTCGAGGTGGCCCGCCAGGTGCGCCAGTTCAGCGACGCGTACATCATCATGCTCACCGCCCGCGCCGAGGAACTGGATACCCTGCTGGGGCTGGAGTCCGGCGCGGACGACTACCTGACCAAGCCGTTCCGGCCGCGCGAGCTGAGGGCGCGGGTGACCGCCATGCTGCGCCGCCCGCGGAGCACGCAGCCACGCGGCTCCGGCCAGGAGGCGGCCC
>NZ_JBHTML010000224.1:0-5582 GCF_042679445.1 Arthrobacter sp. GCM10027362 | reverse complement strand
GCTGCCGCGGGAGCAACCGCAGCCGCCAGGGAGGCGGCCGGACCGGCGACGGCCGCCGCGAGCGAATCGGCCGCACCCGCCGAACGGGTAGTGCCCAATGAAGCCGTCCCCGCCGAACGCACCGTGCGTAACAAAGCGGCCGCTCCCGCCGAACCGGCCGTACGCGGCGAGGCGGCCGATCCCGGGAAGCTGCCCGCCCCCGGGAAATCCCCGGTCCCCGGTGACCCGGCCGCGGAGGCGCCGGAGGCACAGGAGCGCCCGGACCGGGACCACCCGGCCGACGGTCGGGAATGGCGCTGGCTTGACCCCCGCTGGTGGGGAGAGGGCCACTGGCACCGGAGCCGGCCGTAAGATCAACCCCGCCAGGCCATGCCCGCCTGCTTGACGCCCAGGCGCTTTCCGCCCGTGCATGGCGGGGTGGCCGAGGTGCTGAACCCGGTATCCGGTTCCGGGAAAACAGAAGCGGCCCTGACTGGCAAATGCCTAGTCAGGGCCGCTTTCGCGGTGGGCCCTGTGGGACTCGAACCCACGACCCGCGGATTAAAAGTCCGATGCTCTACCAACTGAGCTAAAGGCCCTCCAGCCGTTCCGGGCGCAGGCGCCAGCGCCTGGATCCCGTTGGACCGCTTACTACTTTAGCGTACGTCCACGCGGCCCCGGGACCCTTCGTTTCCCTCGACCGGGTACGGGGGCAGGAGTAAGGTCAAGGCATGAGCGGAAATAATGGAACTCCGGCTCCGAGGCACCACAAGCCCAAGCCGTTTGCTCCGTTGGACTTTGAAATATTCGCCGGCGGGGCCGATCCGGCCCGGATCTCCGAGGCGGCGCATCTGGCGGCTCAGGCGCTGGTGCACCGCGGCCGCGAATCGGATGATCCCGAGGTCACCAAACGCCTTGTGAAGCTGGCCGACCAGCAGGGCCTGGAGGCCATCGCGGAGATCTGGGCCGAAAGTCCTCCCCGGTCCCTGCCCGGCGTGCTGTGGCGGCTGTATGCACTGCGCGCGGCCACCCAGCAAAACCCGGAAAAAATGGCAGCCTACTTCAAGGCGGGCAAGGAAGCCGCGCCGGTGTCCAAGGTGGTGGCCGGCGTGGCCGAGCCGCCGGGGGCCGATGAAGTCAAGGCGATGACGGATGCGATCCTGTCCGGCGCGTTCGACGGCGACTTCGACGTCGCGCTGGAGCGTTCGGCGGCCTTCTGCCGCATCGTGGCCCTGGGCCAGACGCATCATGCGGACGCAGCGGACGCAGCGAATGAGAAGCATGGGAGCAGGCTCACCCGCAGTTCGCACCTGCTGATGAAGACGGCCGAGGACCTTGAGGCCGCCGCCGAAGCGTGGCGCCGGGGCCAGCTGGACTGACCGGATTGCGCGCAGCGCCGGACCGCAATTTCCCTCCTTCACGGTGGACGGGCGGGGCATATTAGTCCTGCCCGCAGCGCTTTTCCAGCCTGTTTGCCAAGGTTTTTATTGGATTTTCGCTCCGGTTGACATCGCCTTGGAGGCGTAGAAAACTGAAAGTGGTGTCGGACCGTGGAAGCCCCGGGCTCCAACAAATAGCCGCTTCGAGCGGCCTTTCGCCGAGAGGCGCTCCCGGTTCGGCACCATTATTTTTTGCCCTGCGGCAGGCACTAGGCTTGATCCAGTGAAGCTACGCCTCTTCCCCCAGGAAAACAAAGCCTTGGAACTGCTGACCCAGATGGCGGTGGAGTTCCACGGCGGTGTCAGCACCCTCTCGGAGATCCTCGGCACTCCGGCCGACGCCCGGGGTCCCCTGATGGAGGATCTGCACGAGGCGGAGGGCAAGCTTTCGAACCTCCACTTCGCGCTGATGACGCAGGTCAGGACCAGCTTCATCAATCCGCTCCCACGCGAGGACCTGTTCCAGATCTCCCGCTACCTGGTGGAAGGAGCCGAGAAGCTGGACGGTGCGGCCGAGGTGGTCCTGCTGAACGGGATCACCCGCTTTTCCGACCGTGCCTCCGAACAACTCGAGGTGATCAACCGCCAGACCGAGCTCACCCGGGATGCGATGGCCAGGCTGGAATCCCTGGAGGACTTAGACGAGTACTGCATCGAAATGCTCCAACTGGCCAAGCGGGCGGAGCGCACCCACCGGATCTGGACCAGCGAGCTGATGCACGAATACAAGCCCGCCGTCTACCTGCGCCAGCTGGAGGTGGCCGAGCACATGGTCGACGCCGCCAAGGACCTGCGCAGGGTAGCCAACCATGTGGGGCAGATCCTGGTGAAGGAATCCTAGGTGGAGCTGTTCCTGCTCGCAGTGGTCATTCTGGCCTCGGGCTGCTTCGCGTTCATCAACGGCTTCCACGACGTCTCCAATTCGGTGGCCACGCCGGTCCGCAACCGGGCGCTCACGCCGACCGTCGCCGTCGTTCTCGCCGCCTTCTTCAATTTCATCGGCGTGCTGCTTTCCACCGGCCTGGCCATCCTGCTCGGTGAAACCATCATTGGGCTGCCCGCGGGCAACGCAGGCCTCGGCATCCTGCTGGCCGGGCTGCTCAGCGCCTGCTGCTGGGGCATCTACACCTGGTGGCGCCGGATGCCCTCATCCTCGACCCATGCACTGGTGGGCGGACTGCTGGGCGCGGGGGCGGCTTCCGCCTTCCTGGGCTCGGGCGGGGTGGCGTCCGGGGACGGCCTGGTCTGGCGGCAGCTGTTCCTGCCGCTGCTGCTTTCCCCCGTGCTGGCCTTCGCGCTGGCCTGGCTGGCCGTGTATGTGGCCACCTGGGCGGTGCGCTTCAGGACCCCGAGCGAGGTCCACCGCGGCACCCGGATGCTCGAGGCGGTACTTGCGGGGGCGTTCTCCCTTGGCCATGGGATGCAGGACGGCCAGCGCACGATGTCCGTGGTACTGCTGGCCCTGATCGCTGCCGGCCAGCTCGCGGACGGTGCCGGCATTCCGCCGTGGGTCCCGCTCTTCGCCGCCGCACTGCTCTCGGCCGGTGCGCTCTGCGGCGGCTGGCGGATCTCCCATACCCTCGGCTCGCGGCTGGTGCGGATCGACCCGCTGCGCGGCGCGACCGCCCAGACGGTCAGCTCGGCGATGCTGTTCCTCGGCGCGATTACCCTGCACATCCCGCTGTCCAGCACCCACACCATGGCCGCGGCCATCCTGGGCGCCGGCGCCAACCAGCGCTTCGACACCGTCCGCTGGCGCGTGGCCAACAGGATGCTGGGCACCTGGGCGGCGACGGCCTTCGCCTCGGCACTGTTCGGGGCCATCTTCTACCTGGCCCTGGATCCGCTGCTGTAGCGCGGCTCACCCCGAACTGTTATTTGCCGCCATTGCTTAGCAACGGTCACAGGATCCGGCCGGTGTGTGGCAGCCTTCGTGCCGAAATGAGTTCATGGTCGAGCAGTGCGGGGCTGAAAGCCGTCCCTTCCCTGGCGGAACAGGTCTTCAGGGCGCGGTCCGGGCCGGCGGCAGCGTGCTGTATCTGCTGGCGTGGCTGGCAGCCGCCCCTTACAGGGAAGTTATCTCGCTGAAAGCCGCATTTCCGTAGGACAAGCAGGACAGCGCCTCCGTACGTTCGTCCACGTGCCGCCACGTCCCACGAAGGAATCGGCAGGGGTCGGGCGAAGCTTATCGACCGTGCGCCACTGACAAATTCACCGAGATGGTAATCGGCGCCGGTTCAGGGTACTTACGCTCCAGAAGCGCTTTGGTTGCAACGGTCGTACCGTGCACGATCGTGGAAATCCCGCTGGGCGGGATGCCTGCGGCATGAAGCGCGTTCAATACGCCGAGCGAGAGATCCTCCGGCGTTGACAGCACCTTCGCGGTGCGCACCCCTGCGGCGGTCGGATTCGTCTCACCGAGGGCATACAAACACTTCGCATTGATTGGGTTGCCCGCGGCCAAATCCGCTTGCGTGGTGTAACGGGGAGGCAGCGTGTTTCCTGGGTTGGTTAGGCATTGAGCGCCAGATCGAGGCCGGCGAACGTGTCCCAACCGCTGCAGCCGCAGTCCGCAACCCAAAGAGGTTCACGGCGGAAATCGGCCCGCCCCTCGCGCTGATCAACCTGTTAATCTGGACCCGGCGGCAGGCAGTAAGTACTCTTGCTATCGGTTGCCGGAGCAAAGCATGGGGGTGATGGCGTTGAACGAACGCCCGCGCCTGCCCAGGCCCGGACTCCTGCGAAGGGTCCTGCTGACCCTTGCCGCCACTGCCGGCCTGACCCTGCTGGGAGCGGCAGGTGCCTACGCGGCCGAAGACGACGAGCACTTCCTGCCGGACTCAGGAACCAACCCGGCAATGGCAGCCACGGCGTCCGCCGCCGGTGCCGCCCCGGCGGCGGCCGGCGGCGCCATCCCATCGGCAGCCCGGGGCACCGCCGGGCCTGTCGAGGCCGTCGCGGAACCGCCGGCGGATGCGGCCGTAGAGTCCGTGGCGCACGCCGGCGAGGCGGCATCCCTGCCGGTCACCGCCGCGGTCGAGCCTGCTGCCGCCCCGATGCCGGCTGCCGTCAAGCCCGTGCCGGACTCCACGGCCCCGGTTGCCGGGACTGCTGCAGAAGCTCTTAAACCCGCAGCCGAAGTGCTTAAGCCTGCGGTCGGGGCCATTGCGGCAGCCGGGACGGACCTGCCTGGCGGCGCCGCGGATGTTTCAGGCTCCGGCGCCGAACCAGCGGGGACGGAAGCGCCCGCAGCCACGGATCCGGTTCCCGGGGCAGGGACGGACGAGGCCACGGTGGCACCGGAGCGGACCGCAGCGGTTCCCCTGCGGGAAGACGGCCCGGAGGAACCGGCCTCCCGGACCGGCAGCGCCGGATCCTCTGCCGCGCCGCCGGCTGTGCCGCTCCCGGGCAAAGACGGTCCTTCCGCCGGGGATCAGCCGGCAGGCGGAATCTTTGCCGGCTCCACCGCTGCAGCGGTTTCGGGCGGTCCTGCCAACGGGCCGGTGCGCGGCCCCGCGCCCGGAGCCCCTGCCGGCTGGACAGGTCAGGCCGGAGCGGGAGCAGGCAACAGCACTTCCGGCGCAGCGCCGGCCGCGGATCTTCCCGCAGATCCCTCTTACAACCTGCATCTGATTCCCGCCTTCTCCGGGCAACAGGCGTCCGGACTGCCCGCTTCCCCCGGTTTCGACCCAGGTTCTTCTCCCGATTGATCGGGTCCGCGCTGCCCTGGGCCGGCAGCACGGACCCAGCCGCCGCCCGCGGCCGGCATAAACATCAATCAGGAAAAGGAAAAAACCCATGCGTAAGAGCATTCGCACGGCGCTGGACAGCGCCGTTCCTGCCGCGGGGCTGATGGCCCTGGGAACACTCGTTGTCGGCGCCGGTCCGGCTCTCCCGGACGCAGCCGGCCTGCCTGCCGCCTTGGCCGGTACCGGCAGCGGCTGGAACCTCTTCTGGTCCGGGATGCCGGTGATGCTGCCTGGCGTGGCAGCACTCCTCGGCATCAGGCGGATCACGATGACCCCGGCCGAGGGCAGCCCGGCCTGGGATTGGTTCACGCCCCGCAGGCCCGAACGCGCCGGCCTGTTGGCTTAGCACCTGCCCCGGCCCCGGCCGGCATGGCCGCAGCGCCGGTCGCGGTTCCGGCAATCGCCGGAACCGCGA
>NZ_JBHTML010000223.1:0-5627 GCF_042679445.1 Arthrobacter sp. GCM10027362 | reverse complement strand
CGGAGCCGGCGCGCCGGCGCCCCACCGTGGCCGGGCAGGACGTGCCTGCGGTCCGGCCTCGTCCGGCGCCCCGTGCGGGAACGGTCCCCGGGGCGGGCCTTCTGCGGGAGTGGATCCAACGTTTTCCCTGGCATCCCAGGCGGGGGGCGGGGTGCACCCGGGAACGGTCATCGGCGGCAGGCCGGGGCCATCGCCAGCGGTTTGGGCTGCCGGCTGGTTACCGCCGCTGCGGTCCGGCGGCCCTCCGGCTGTGCTGACGTCCGGTGCCCCGGGCCGGCCGCCGAGAGGCGGTCGGGGCCTGTGGCCGCGGTCTGCCGCCGGATTACCGGGCAAGTCCGCCGGTACCAGGGCGGTTTCCCCGGGCGGGAAGGATTCCGTTTGCCCGGCCGGCGGAAACCAGCGCCCGCCGCCAGGGTCCTGCCGGAAACCGGTGCCGGCGGAGCGGAGCCTGATATAGGGAAAGGCGAAACCGGGCGCCCGGACGGGGATGAGGCCTGGTCCCCCGAGGCCGGGCTCACCGAGCAGCCGGGCGGCTCCGCCGCGGTATCGGAACGGCTGCGCGCCGTCGGCCAGCACCTGGCCCAGATATCCCTCAGGCGCCATCGTTGAGCCTCTCGATCTCCTCGGCCAGGATCTCAAGGTAGGTCCGGCGTTTGCCGCGGGGCATCGCCAGAATTTCCTGCTCGCCCCAGTGATAGTGGTACGCGAGGTAGTGCACTTCGCGGTAGAGCAGCTCGCTGTCCGTGCGAAGCTCGCCAAAGAAGAACCGCTGCACGTCAAATGGCACCAGGAACATGCGTCCGCATTCGGCACAACCGGCTTCCATGACCTGCTCGATGCCCGGAGCCAGCTGCCGCATCCGGTCTTCGATTTCGGCCCGGGCCAGGGGCGAGAGCCTGTCCACCAGTTCCTCCCCGGGCGGCGTGCCGTCCCCGACGTCCCGGATGCAGCGGGACAGCAGCAGGCTCAGTGCCTTCGCCTGATTGACGGCCAGCCAGCCCGAAACCTCTTCCTGGTCCGCGCCGATGGGCAACCGGAACCTGACCACCGAAGCCGTCCTGTCCCGGCCTGCGGCAGCCTCCGAAAGGGTCATCGAATAGACCGGGCCCTTATCACCGGCCTCGAACACGGGTACGTCGGCCAGGGAAAAATCGATGGACACCCGTTTCCCGCAGTCGGCCCAGGGACAGACGAGGCCCGCGTGCACGCGGTCGCCGAAGGTCGCCTGCCGCAGACGCAGCAACAGGAACTGGCGGTCGCCCACCAACAGCTGCCGGGCCACCTGCTCGGGCACAGGTGAGATGCTGCCCAGGCTCCTAAGGACACGGGCCAGCACCTCGGTAACCAGCGCGGCCGCAGGCCGCTCGGCGGCCTGCGCCAGCAGCTCCTCCTCGCGGCCGGTCAACGCCGCCAGCTCGAACCGGCGGTGCAAGATGCCCTCATGATCCCAATAACCTCCGGGCAGCGTCCCTGCGAGCGTGTCCATGGATCACTCCGGCTGGTGCGGCATGCGGGAATGGCCGGCCCCCGGGCCCCGGATGACTGCGACCGGCATGCGGATCAGGTCTCCTTCGGTTCAACAACCGACGTGTCGCGCACCCAGCCCTCGTTCTCGAGCTTGACGGTGGTGATCATCACCGCATTGGCACCGGCATCGAGCTGGGGCAGGGCCTGGTATTCCGAGACCCAGCAGCGGAACACGTTATAGGCCATCACTTTCTGGCCCTGATGGTTGAACACCTCGATGCTGATGTCCTTGCGGAAGCTTGCCAGCGACATGGCCGCGTCGCCCTTGAAGTTATTGACCTTGTTCGCCCACTCCTCGAAGGCGGTGTCATGGGTGACGCCTGCTTCCAGGGTGATCGGATCGTATCTGGTCTTTCCCGGAATCTGGTGCGGCCCGCTGGAATCACCGCCCTCGTACCACGCGGTGACCTCCGTGGTCCGCTTCAGCGCCCCGCACTTATTCAGCGCGGCCACATACTGCCCGTCCCACTTGATCTTGAATCTGTAGCCCAAGTACGGGTCAAAGCGCGTGCTGTTGACGGTGAACCTCGCCATGCCGTCCTCCTCTCCCAAAACCGTCCGCTGGCCTCAGCCCGAGGCCTGCCCGGCCTTCTGGCTGATCCTGACAATGACGAACTCGGCGGGCTTCACGGGTGCGAAGCCCACGTCGACGTTGACGATGCCCAGGTCGATGTCCGCCTGCGTCGTCGTGTCGCCGTCGCACTTGACAAAAAAGGCCTCCGAAGTCGAGGACCCTTGGAAGGCCCCCCGCCGGAAGAGGGTCGCCATGAACGAACCGACGTTCAGCCGCAGCTGCGACCACAAGGGCTCGTCGTTCGGCTCGAAGACAGCCCACTGGATGCCGTTGTAGATGCTCACGCGCAGCATCATCGCCGTCCGGCGGACTGGGATGTATTTCCATTCCACCTCGGACGGTCCGGCAATGGTCCGTGCCCCGAATGCGACGATGCCGGTCGCCGGAAACCGGCGCAGGGCGCAGATACCCTTCAGATTCAGGTTGCCGTGCTCGACGTCGGTGGCGTCCTGCCCCAGCCCCACCGCGCCGTTGAGGGTGGCTTCGGTGCCGGCCGGAGCCTTCCAGACCCCGCGCGAGGCGTCAATCCGGGCGTAGAGACCGGCAACGAATCCCGACGGCGGCAGCAGCACAGGGTCAGGCAACCTGCCGGACGGATCCGCCGCCTTGACCCACGGATAATACAGCGCCCCATACGAACTGGCGGTGAGGCTGTCCCGGAATCCCGCGGCTGCTGCGACGGACTGGTCGTCACGGGCCGTCTCGGCGATGAAGAAAATGTCCTTCAGGGGCCGGCCGGAGCAGTAGGCGGTGCCGAGGTTCACCACTGCAGCCGAGGCCTCGCCCGGAACGGCCAGCAGGCTCACATCCGTCACGGAGTCCAGCCGGTGGAATGCCTCCCCGAAGCTGGCCGGCAAAAGCTCCGTCGACCCGTCATCCCCCGGGACGACGTTGAGGACGGTGGCACCCGGCTCCGCGTCCCCTACCTGCACGGCGTCCGCACTGGCCGGGCGCTGGACGGCTGCACCGTCTTCGACGACGCTGCCGGCGGCCAGCAATTTGAGCTGGACCGCCGCGTCATGTTCGGGGGCCACGGCGACCCGCACAGACGAGGCGGCCTTGGTGGTGCCGGAGCGCAGCAACAGGCGTTTTGATCCCTCGGCCGCTCCGGCCTGTTCCACCGTGCAAGTAAATTCCTCAAAGGCCTTTTTGTCGGTGGAGGCCCTTTTCTTGGACAACGCCCGCACTGCGGCCTGGACCGCCGCTGCGACACCGGCGAGATCTGCAGCCGCGGCCGGGGCCGGCAGCGATGCGACCTGGAAGCCGTCTCCATCCAGATTGATCTGGAAACTGCGGTTCTCGCCGAGCGGGACGACGGGATTGTCTGCGCTGCGGCAAAAACCGCGCTGGACCCTGTTCGTATCAAGCAGCTTGGCGGTGATGAGGTGGGATTCGCGCTCAAGGACGGCCTCCACGAACCGGTCCGAGGACGAGTCGCAGCTGAGTTCGTCAAAGACCTCCAGCGCCGGGGTGTCATTGAAGTCCTGTGGCAGCACTTCGGCTTCGGCCTGCCTGCGCACGCTGACCCGGAACCTGTTGCCCGGTTCCACGGTAGCCTCTTCAACCTGCAGGACCAGCCGGTTGCCCCAGGCCCCGGCGCTCTTCGCGGAAAATGTGATGCCCGCGGATGGCGTCGCGGCCCGATTGGCCACCGTCACGGCCGCGAAGGCGGCATCGCTGCGGGTGACCCGCACGATGTAACACTGGCGTCCACCGTTATTGAAGTACTCGAACACGCTCTGGGGCAGGAAACTGTCCGCGATAAAACCACCGTACAGACGCTGGAACTCGGTCCAGCTCGTGACGCGGGTGGCCTGCCCTGTCCCCATTTCAGTCACACCCACGAATGCGGCCGTCGAGGTGCCCGCGATCTCCAGCGGGCGCACCCCGCTGGAAACCTCGTCGATGTACACGCCGGGATAGCTCACATTCGGCATGGTGCTCCACTCACTACCTTCGGAACAGACTTGGACGGTCGATAGGCAGGTCCGTTGCCGCCGCAAGCACGGTCCTGGGCTTCAGCTCTCCTGGGAGGCTGCCTTCGTTTCCGCATCATTGGTTGCATCCGGTGCCGTGCCGGTCCGCTTGGCGCGTCCGCCGGCTGCCTGGGGAACCGTCAGGACATCGATGATTCCGCGACCCACCAACGAGTCGACCGCCTGGTTGTCCTGTACCTCAACGTCGGCGACTGCCGGCGAAAGCTGTCCGGGAGACAGGCGCAAAGTTGCGCCGCTGGTCAGCGGCACCCACAAGGGACCCGAGGATAGAAGGCTCTTGATTCGCACAGGCATGCCGCAACTCCTCGCGCCCCACAGTCATTGCGCGACATTGTCCTCCCGTAGCACAGCAGCGTCAACATCCTCGGCCCGCACTGGCCAACCGGCTGGTACCGCAGTCCCAGCAGGCCACCAACCGGCTCACCGAGGTCGGAGAGCCGGTGGCGGAACAGGCTGTCCGGGCTCGAACCAATCAGTCCATGGTGCCCCCGGGCGCCCGGTTGACCGGGCCCGAACTGGCCGAACTCGGCCGCCTCGCCCGGAAGGCCGGCTCCGGAGCCTAACTGTCCCGCCAGGACGATGAGCCCGAAGGAGGGGACCGGAGCGCGGCAGGATCCGAAGCGGCATCCGGAGGATCAACGGCGGCGGCAGGCCCTTTGTCCGCATTTCCTCCGGTAGACAATACAACTTGTTAGGCATTTAGCGCCTGATGCGGGCGCAATTGCACACTTTGCTTAGCTAATCTTGGGCATGTTGCCCACATTTCTACGGTTAGGTAACGTCACGCCCAGCAAGCAGGAAAGCACCGGCCGACCCCGACCAGGGATCCCGGCGCCACATGTGAAGGAGCGGGGATGCCAACCGGACTCGCAGTGCAACAGCAGGCGGAACTGACCCCCGGTCAGCTCCGGGACCTGTACCGGCTGATGGTGGCCGTGCGCCACCTGGACGAATCGGCCATCCGCTGGCAGCGCCAGGGCCTGATCCCCGGCTACGCGCCGGAGCTGGGCCAGGAAGCCGCCCAGGTGGGCAGCGGATTCGCCCTGGACATGGAGCGGGACTTCGTCTTCCCCACCTACCGCGAGATGGGCGTGGCCCGGACCGTCGGGGTGGACATGGTCCGGTACATGGCCACGCACAAGGCCGTCTGGCATGGTGGCCTCTACGACCCGGTGGCCAGCCGGTTCGCCCCGATCCAGGCCGTGGTCGCCGGCTCCGTGCTGCACGCCGTCGGCTGGGCTCACGCCCAGACGCTGGACGGAAAGCCGGCAGGCGAGCGGGGCGCGGCCATTACCTACTTCGGCGACGGCGCCAGCTCGCAGGGCGACGTGCACGAGGCAATGAACTTCGCCGCCGTGCTGAAGGCCCCGGTGGTCTTCTTCATCCAGAACAACGGCTGGGCCATCTCGGTGCCCACCGAGCGCCAGGTGGCCGGCGGCTCCGTGGCGGCCCGGGCGGCAGGCTACGGGATCGCCTCGGTGCGGGTGGACGGCAACGACGTGGCCGCCGTCGCCCAGGCGACCGCCGCG
>NZ_JBHTML010000222.1:0-5631 GCF_042679445.1 Arthrobacter sp. GCM10027362 | reverse complement strand
CCGCCGCCCGGCCGGCGGCAGCCCCGCCGTCGCAGTCCCCGCCGGCGGTTCCGGCCCGGCCGGCCAGCTGCTCCTCGATATCGTGCACCACCCGGGAATTGGCGGTGGCCGTGGTGGCCAGCACCGGCACGGTCTCCGGCAGCCGCTCGATCAGGTCCCGGATCCGCCGGTAGTCCGGGCGGAAGTCATGGCCCCAGTCCGAAATGCAGTGCGCCTCGTCCACCACCAGCAGGCCGGAGCGCCGGACGAGCTCGGGCAGCTGCTCGTCGCGGAAGCGCGGGTTGTTCAGCCGCTCCGGGGAGACCAGCAGCACGTCCACGGTGTCGGCGGCCAGCTGCCCGGCCACCTCGTCCCACTCCAGCTGGTTGGCCGAGTTGATCGCCGCCGCACGCACCCCGGCCCGCTCGGCAGCGGCCACCTGGTCCCGCATCAGCGCCAGCAGCGGCGAGACGATCAGGGTGGGGCCGGCGCCGCGGGCGCGCAGCAGCAGGCTCGCCACGAAATACACCGCGGACTTGCCCCAGCCGGTGCGCTGCACCACCAGCGCCCGCCGGCCGCCGGCCACCAGCGCCTCGATGGCCTCGAACTGGCCCGGGTGGAACTGCGCCGCCTCGTCACCCACCAGCCGGCGCAGGACGGCCGCGGCCTCGGCCCGCAGCCCGGCGCCGTCGAAGGAGGGGTCCGGGAAAGTATCCGGCAGTGCAGTGTCCTGGAAATCGGCCATTACCCCAGTATCCCAGCCGCCGCCGACAGCGTGCCGCTTGTCCACAGGCGCACCCTGCATAAACTGGTGCGGTGACTAGCCCAAATCTCACCGATTCCTTCCAGTCGGCTTTCAAGGCCTACGACGTGCGCGGCATCGTCGGCGAAACCATCACGGCCGAAACCGTGCAGGCCACCGGGGCCGCCTTCGTGGACGTGCTGCACCTGGCCGGAAGTTCCGTGCTGGTGGGCGGGGACATGCGCCCGTCCTCGCCGGAATTCGAGGCCGCCTTCGCCGCCGGCGTGACGGCGCGCGGGGCCGACGTGGTGATGCTGGGACGGATCTCCACGGACGAGCTGTACTACGCCTGCGGCACCCGCGCCGCCGCCGGCGCCACGTTTACCGCCAGCCACAACCCGGCCCAGTACAACGGGATCAAGATGGCCCTGGCCGGGGCCGTGCCGGTGTCGGCGGACACCGGGCTGTACGAGATCCGCGACCTCGCCGCCCGCTACCTGGCCGACGGCATCCCGGCCGCCGCCCGTGCCGGCACCGTCGGGCACGAGGACGTGCTCGCCGGCTACGCCGCGCACCTGCGCTCGCTGGTGGACCTGTCCGGCATCCGGCCGCTGAAGGTGGTGGTCGACGCCGGCAACGGCATGGCCGGGCTGACCACGCCGGCGGTGCTGGGCGACACGCCGGGCCCGGCCCTGCCGCTGCAGATCGTGCCGCTGTACTTCGAGCTGGACGGCACCTTCCCGAACCATCCGGCCAACCCGCTGGAGCCGGAAAACCTGCGCGACCTGCAGGCCGCCGTCGTCGAGCACGGCGCCGACATCGGCCTGGCCTTCGACGGCGACGCGGACCGCTGCTTCGTCGTCGACGAGACCGGCACCACGGTCTCCCCCTCGGCCATCACCGCGCTGGTGGCCCGCCGCGAGATCGCCCGGGCCAAGGCCGCCGGCGAGGAGGCCCCGGTGATCATCCACAACCTGATCACCTCCCGCGCGGTGCCCGAGCTGGTCGAGCGCGAGGGCGGAAAGCCGGTGGTCACCCGGGTGGGCCACTCCTTCATCAAGGCCGTCATGGCCGAGCAGGGGGCGGTCTTTGGCGGGGAGCATTCGGCGCACTACTACTTCCGCGACTTCTTCAATGCCGACACCGGCATGCTCGCCGCGATGCACGTGCTGGCCGCGCTCGGCGAACAGGACGGCCCGCTCTCGGCGCTGGCCGCCGAATACGACCCCTACTTCGCCTCCGGGGAAATCAACTCGGTGGTCGCGGACAAGGACGCCGCCGTCGAGCGGGTGCTGGACGCCTGCCTGGGCCAGGACGTCGTGGTGGAAACCATGGACGGCACCACCGTCTCCGCCGCCGACGGCTCCTTCTGGTTCAACCTGCGCCCCTCCAATACCGAACCGTTCCTGCGCTACAACGGCGAGGCCCGCGACAGGGCCGTCATGGAACGCATCCGCGACCAGGTCCTGGCCCTGGTCAGGTCCGGCGCATGAACGGATCCTGGCACGAGGGGGTCGACCCCGAGGTGCTGGAGGACATCGACATCCTGGTCGGCACCGCGCTGGGGATGGCGCAGGAACAGCTGCTCGAACGCGGCGCGTTCCTGCCCGTGGCGCTGGCCACCACGCTCGAGGGCGAGCTGCGGCTGATCGCGGTCAGCCCCGACGACCTGGACGAGGAGCCCGGGGAGCCGGAGGTGGACGTGGATGCCATGATCCTGCACCTCTACAGCGTCCTGAAACTGGAGAAGGCCGACTACCGCGCCATCGCGGTGATCAGCGATATCTTCCTGCCGGAGGAGGACACGGACGCCATCCAGATAGCGGTCGAGCACTCGGCCGGAACCGCGGTCTCCGCCATCCAGCCCTACAGCCATGACGACGAGGGCAACTGGCACTACCCGGACCCGTTCCTGGATCCGCAGGAGCGCATCGTCTGGCCGGAGGGCCCGGCATGAGCAGCATCGCCATCGTCGGCGGCCACGGCAAGGTCGCCCTGCACCTGTCCCGCATCCTCGCCGGCCAGGGCCACCGGGTCAGCTCGCTGATCCGGAACCCGGAGCACGCCGCCGAGGTCCGGGACACGGGCGCGACGCCGGTGGTCGCCGACGTCGAACACCTCACCACCGGCCAGATCGCCGACCGGATCCAGGGGCACGACGCCCTCATCTGGTCCGCCGGCGCCGGCGGAGGCAATCCGGCGCGCACCTATGCGGTGGACCGGGATGCGGCCATCCGGTCAATGGACGCGGCGCAGGAGGCCGGCGTGCCCCGGTACATCATGGTCTCCTACTTCGGTGCCCGGCCCGACCACGGCGTGCCCCGGGACGACCCCTTCTTCCCCTACGCCGAGGCCAAGGCCGCCGCGGACGGCTACCTGCGGGGCACGTTCCTGTCCTGGACCATCCTGGCCCCGAGCACACTGACCCTGGACCCCGGCACGGGCCGGATCGAGGTGGGCGAGGATCTGGCCCCGGGCCGCGTCAGCCGCGAGGACGTGGCCCGCGTCGCCGCCGCCGTGCTGGACGTGCCGGAGACCGTCGGCAGGTTCATCGCGTTCAACAACGGCGGCACCCCCATCGAAGACGCCATCCGGAACCTGTAAGCGCCCGCCCTGCCTCCCCTCCTGCCGCCCGGGTAAAATCGGTGGGTGCGGATCAATGCCTTCTCCGATGTGTGCCTGCGGGCCCTGATGCTGCTGTGCGCGGCACCCGAGGGCGAGCTGTTCACCACCCGGGCCATCGCGGACGGCGTCGGCACCCCCTACAACCACGTGAGCAAGGCCGTGCTGAAGCTGCGCTCCCTGGGCCTGGTGGACGCGGTGCGCGGACGCGGCGGCGGCGTGCGGATCAGCGCGGCCGGACGGCAGGTCACCGTGGGAACCCTGCTGCGCGAACTGGACGGGCGCGAGGACATGGTGGACTGCGGGAGCGCTGGCAGCAATGGCCGAGGCTGCCCGATGAACACCAGCTGCGGGCTGCGCGGGGCGCTGCGCCGGGCACGCGAGGCCTTCTACCGCGAGCTGGACGACGTCGTGGTCTCCACCCTGCCGCACGAGTCACAAATGGCCCCGGTTTTTGTGACCTTGCATACACGAAGTCCGGCCTGACCGCGCCGACCCGGGGAACTTTTCTACGCGGCGTAGAAACATGGATTTAAATGCGCATTTTCAATGCTACTTTGGGTGCCGTAAGGACACCTTCCACCCAAGGAGTACCGATGCTCTCGGAGAAATCCCGTCCCATTATTGAAGCCACCCTGCCCCTGGTCGGCGAGCGGCTCGGGAGCATTACCCCCAATTTCTACCGGCGCATGTTCGCCGCCCACCCGGAACTGCTGGACGGCCTGTTCAGCCGCGCCAACCAGCGCAACGGCGAGCAGCAGAAGGCCCTGGCCGGCTCCATCGCGGCCTTCGCCTCGCACCTGGTGCAGCATCCGGACACCGTGCCCGAGCAGGTGCTCAGCCGCATCGCGCACAAGCACGCCTCCCTGGGCATCACCGAGGACCAGTACCAGATTGTCTACAAGTACCTCTTCGAGGCCATCGCCGAGGAGCTCGCGGACGTGATCACCGCCGAAATCGCCGAGGCCTGGACCGAGGTCTACTGGCTGATGGCCGACGCGCTGGTCAAGCTCGAAAAGGGCCTGTACGCCCGGCAGGCCAACGGCAGGATGTGGACCCCGTGGACGGTGGTGGGGAAGACCAGCGCCGGCGCCGGCTGCGCGACCTTCGTGCTGGAGCCCGCCGACGACACCCCGGCCACCCCGGCGGTGCCCGGCCAGTTCGTCAGCGTCAAGGTCACCCTGCCGGACGGGCTGCGCCAGTGCCGCCAGTACTCGCTCTCGGCCGACGCCGAATCCACCACCCGCCGCGTCTTCACCACCAAGCTCGACGACGGCGGCGAGGTTTCCCCCGTGCTGCACCGCGACGTGCAGGTCGGCGACGTGCTCGAGCTGTCCAACCCCTACGGCGACGTCACCCTCGACGACGGCGACGGTCCGCTGGTCTTCGCCACCGCCGGCATCGGCTGCACCCCCTCCGCCTCGGCCCTGCGCGCCCTGGCCAACCGGGGCTCGGACCGCGAGGTCATGGTGCTGCACGCCGAGAAGAACCTGGAGGCCTGGGCACTGCGCGAGCAGATGACCGCCGACATCGGCAGGCTCGAGGGCGCCAACCTGCAGCTGTGGCTGGAAGAGCCGGCCGAGGGCTGCAAGACCGGCTTCATGTCCCTGCAGGACGTGGACCTGCCGGCCAACGCGAGCGTGTACGTGTGCGGGCCGCTGCCGTTCATGAAGTCGATCCGGAACCAGGCCATCGACGCCGGCGTGCCGGCCACCAGGATCCACTACGAGGTCTTCGGCCCCGACCTCTGGCTCGCCAGCGCCAACTAGCCCCGCCCGGGCAAAAACCGGTCGGCAGATGTCCCCGATTCGAAGAAAGTGGCCGGCGGCCGCACGGAGCACCCGGTCTCCGTGCGGCCGCCGGCCACTTCCGGGCGGAATCCGTCCGGAACCCCGCGGCCACCGCACGCCGTTTTCTTCCCCGGGGCAGCAGCTGCTGCCCAGCTTTTCCCGGCAGCCAGCATCTACTGGCCGACTTTTGCGGACGGGGCGGCGGCGACCGTGCCCCGGGTCCCATCCACCACCACCGGCTGCCCGTCCCGCAGCACCCGGGTGCCCTCCCCCGTGCCCATCACGGCCGGGATCCCGTACTCGCGCGCGACGATCGCCGCATGCGAGCCGATGCCGCCGGTGTCCACGACGACGGCGGCGGCGCGCTGGAACAGCGGCGTCCAGGACGGGTTGGTGTAGGGGCACACCAGCACGTCGCCGGCCGCGAGCCGGCCGAAATCCTGCGGCCCCAGCACCAGCCGCACCGGCCCGGCCGCGGTGCCGCGGCTGGCACCGCGG
>NZ_JBHTML010000221.1:0-5914 GCF_042679445.1 Arthrobacter sp. GCM10027362 | reverse complement strand
GGACCGGACCGGCTGGAGCGCGGCACTGGGCGGGACCATGCTGCTGCTCCTGCTGGCACCCATGCTGCTGCGGTCCGGACGCCGCCACCGGCGCCGGGCGGAACTGGCGGCCCCGCGCACCTCGGCCCGGCAGTCCGCCCTGACGGCCTGGGCGGAAACCCTCGATACCGCTGCCGATTACGGGCAGCCGGCCGGAACGGCGGAGTCCGCCCGGGAATTCGAAGCACGCCTGGACAGCCGCGGCGCCCTCGCCGGCGGGGCCGTGGCCGCGTTGGGCCGGCTGCGCGCGGAATACGAACGGGCCGCGTATGCCGATCCGCGGCAGGCCGGCCGGACGCAGACGCTCGCCGGGACAACGCTGCTGGCCGACGCCGACCAGGTCCGGGCCGGGCTGCGCGACGGCGCCACCTGGCAGCGGCGCCTGGCAGCCCGGTTCCTGCCGAAGTCCCTCTGGCGGCGCCACCCCGGGTCCACCGGCTTCCATCTCCGCGGGCCCGCCCCGCCGGCAGAAGAATAGGCGGGCTTCCGGCAGCCCGGCCTTCTGCGGCCGAGGCACACGGGCCGGTTAAATGCGTACTGCCCCGCCGGCCGGCGGGGCAGTACTGCTGCATTTGACCTGGCTGCTGCCCGGTGCTACTGCGCGTACGGGTCGGCGATGCCGATGTACTGCGTGGTGGTGTACTCGGCGATGCCTTCGGCGCCGCCCTCGCGGCCGAGGCCGGACTGCTTCACACCGCCGAACGGTGCCGCAGCATTGGAGATGACACCGGCATTGAACCCGACCATGCCGAACTCGATCTGCTCGGCCACCCGGAACATGCGCGCGTAGTCGCGGGTGTACAGGTAGGAAGCCAGGCCGTACTCGCTGGCGTTGGCCAGCCGGATGGCATCCTCCTCGGTGGCGAACGTGGTGACCGGGGCCACCGGCCCGAAGATCTCGTTGCGCAGGATATCGGCGTCGTTCGGGACATTGCCCAGCACCGTCGGCTGGTAGAAGTAGCCGGGACCCTCCACCGGGGCGCCGCCGGTGACCACCTCGGCGCCGGCCTCCACGGCAGCGGTGACCAGGCCATGGACGTCCTCGCGGGCGCCCGCGTCGATCAGCGGGCCGACGTTGGCGGAGGGCTCGGTGCCGCGGCCGGTCTTCAGCGCGGCCATCGCCTCGGCGAACTTGGCGGTGAATTCCCCTGCCACGGACTCCTGGACCAGGAAGCGGTTGGCGGCGGTGCAGGCCTCGCCCATGTTGCGCATCTTGGCAGCCATCGCGCCCTCGACGGCCTTGTCCAGGTCCGCGTCCTCGAACACGATGAACGGCGCGTTGCCGCCGAGCTCCATGGAGGTGCGCAGCACGTTGTCCGCGGCGTCCTTCATCAGGCGCTTGCCCACCGGGGTGGAGCCGGTGAAGGAGACCTTGCGCAGGCGGGAGTCCTGCATCAGCGGGCCCGAGATGGCCGAGGCGCTGTTGGAGGACACGACATTGAGCACGCCGGCCGGCAGGCCCGCCTCCATCATGGTGGCGGCGAACAGCTGGGAGGTCAGCGGCGTGAACTTGGCGGGCTTGAGCACCATGGTGCAGCCGGCGGCGACGGCCGGGGCGACCTTGCGGGTGGCCATGGCCAGCGGGAAATTCCAGGGGGTGATCAGCAGGCAGGGGCCGACCGGCTTGCGCTGGACCAGGATCTTGTTCTTGCCCTCCGGCGTGGTGACGTAGCGGCCGTAGTCGCGCACCGTCTCCTCGGAGAACCAACGCAGGAACTCGGCACCGTAGGCGACCTCGCCCCGGGCCTCGCCCAGCGGCTTGCCCATTTCCAGGGTCATCAGCAGCGCGAAGTCCTCGGCCCGCTCGGTGACCAGCTCGAAGCCGCGGCGCAGGATTTCGGCGCGCTCGCGCGGCGCGGTGCGCGCCCAGGCGGCCTGCACCTTGTCCGCGGCGTCGAGGGCGGCCAGCGCGTCCTCGCTGGTGGCCGAGGCCAGGGTGGCCAGGACGTTGCCGGTGGCCGGGTCGATGACGTCGAAGGTGCCGCCGTCGGAGGCGTCGCGCCATTCGCCGTTGATCAGCAGGCCGGTGGGTACTTTGGCGAGCAGTTCTGCTTCGCGGGCTGCGGTATCAGCCATGGCGGTGCCTCCAGGGTTCAGCGTTGAGCGGACGGGCGATGTGCCCACTGATTTCACGTTAGGCGCTCCTGCTCGGGAAAGTAAATTCTTACGTGCACTACGTCAGGCGCGGACCTCTGTGCAGATGAACAGGAGCCGGCACTCAGCCGCGGGCGGCGAGCACCGCGGCGTACAGCTCGCGCCTGCTGACCCGGACATCGGCGGCCACGGCGGCCACGGCGTCCTTGAGCCGCGAGCCCTGCGCCACCAGCTCGTTGACCGCCGGTACATGGTCCTCGGCCCGTTCCGGCGCGGCTTCCGGGGCGCCGGCCACGACCACGGCAATCTCGCCGCGCACCTCGCCGCCCTCGGCCCACTGCAGCAGCTGGCGCACCGGACCGCGGAGCACCTCCTCGTGGAGCTTGGTCAGTTCGCGGCAGACGGCGGCGCGCCGCTCCGGTCCGAAGCTTGCATCCAGGGCCCGCAGCATGGCCGCCAGGCGGTGCGGCGCCTCGAAGAACACCATGGTCCGCCGCTCCCCGGCCAGCTCGGCCAGCGGGGCGCTGCGCTCCCCCGCCTTGCGCGGCAGGAATCCTTCGAAGGTGAACCGGTCCGTCGGCAGCCCGGACAGCGCCAGCGCCGTCAGCACCGCGGAGGGCCCCGGGACCGCGGTGACCAGCAGACGCTCGGCCACGGCCGCCTCGACCAGCCGAAAGCCCGGGTCCGAGACCGCCGGCATGCCGGCGTCGGTCACCACCACCAGCGTGGCTCCGCCGCGCACCAGCTCCAGCAGTTCCGCGGTGCGGGTCTCCTCGTTGTGCTCGTGGTAGCTGACGATCCGCCCCGCCGCCCTGATCCCCAGCGCATGCAGCAGCTTGTGCAGCCGGCGGGTGTCCTCGGCGGCCACCACGTCCGCCGTCTGCAGCAGTTCCACCAGGCGCGGGGAGGCATCCCCGATATTGCCGATCGGCGTCCCCGCCAGCACGATCTGGCCCTCCCGGCCGGGGCCGCTGCTTGGCTGCTCATTCACATCCTCCACCCTACCGCGCTCCCTCTGCTGCATTTCGGGCGGGATGGTTGCTGTTTTCAGCCCGATAACAGCAACCATCCCGCCCAAGTTGGCATCCGGGGCGGTCCAGCCCGCTAAGGTCGGTATGTGACCCAGACGCACCACCAGCCGCTGCCTGCATCCAGGCCGCCAGCAACGTGGCTGGAGTCGCCCCGGCGCGCCTTTACCCAAGCCGTGCTCCGGAACCGGCTGCTCGGAGCCCCGCTGCCCTGGGGCCTGTGGGACTGGCTGCTGCCCCTGCTGGCGGCGGCGCTCGGCGGGCTGCTGCGCTTCCACCGCCTGGGCGAGCCCGGTTCCCTGGTCTTCGACGAGACGTACTACGTCAAGGACGCCTACTCCTATCTGGTCTCCGGCTACGAGCGCGAGTGGCCCGAGGACGCCAACGTTTCCTTCAACGCCGGCCGCCCGGACGTGCTGCTCGGCACCCCCGAGTACGTGGTCCACCCGCCGGTGGGCAAGTGGATGATCGCCTTCGGCATGTGGCTGTTCGGCCCGGACAACGCCTTCGGCTGGCGTTTCGCCGCGGCCCTGACCGGCACCGTGTCCATCCTGCTGGTGGCCCTGATTGCCCGCAAACTCTTCCGGTCCGCCGCCCTGGGCGGCATTGCGGGCCTGCTCACCGCGGTGGACGGCCACCATCTGGTGCATTCGCGCACCTCGCTGCTGGACATCTTCCTGATGTTCTGGGTGCTGGCGGCCTTCGGTGCGCTGCTGCTGGACCGTGAGGACGGACGACGGCGGCTGGCCGCCAAGGTCGCGGCCCTGGCCGGTCCGTCCGGGGTGCCCGACAGCAGCAGCCTCCTCGCCGGGCCGCTGGTGCTGTGGCGGCCGTGGCGGCTGGCGGCGGCCGTGTGCCTGGGCCTGGCGGTAGGGACCAAATGGTCGGCGCTGGCCTTCGTGGCCGTCTTCGGTCTGCTGGCGGTGCTCTGGGACATCAATGCCCGGCGTGTGGCCGGCATCCGCAGCTGGTTCGCCGCCGGCGTGCTGCGCGACGGTGTGCCGGCGTTCTTCACCATGATCCCGGTAGCGGCCGCCACGTACCTGGCGACCTGGACCGGATGGTTCCTGTCCACCGGCGCCTATGACCGACGGTGGGCGGACTCGCATCCCGGCGGGATCTGGGGCTGGCTGCCCGGCCCGCTGCGGTCGCTGGCCGAATACCACCGCAGCGCCTATGCCTTCCACACCGGGCTGGACACCGCCCACCCGTACGAGTCCAGCCCGTGGAGCTGGCTGCTGATCGGCCGGCCCACCTCCTTCTACTACCAGGGCGACGCCCTGGGCCAGCACGGCTGCACCGACCGCAGCGGCTGTTCGGCCGCCGTGACGGTGCTGGGCAACCCGGTCATCTGGTGGGCCGCGGCGCTGGCCCTGCTGGTGCTGGTCTTCAGCTGGATCGGCCAGCGGGACTGGCGTGCCGGTGCGGTCCTCTCCGGGGTGGCCGCCGGCTACCTGCCGTGGTTCCTGTACCCGGACCGGACGATGTTCTACTTCTACGCCATCGTCTTCGAGCCGTTCCTCATCCTGGCGCTGACCTACGTGCTGGGGCAGGTGATCGGCCGGTCCACGGACCCGCCCTGGCGCCGGCGGCAGGGCATCCTGGCCGTCGGTCTCTTCCTGGCCCTGGCCCTGGCGGCCGCCGCCTTCTTCCTGCCGGTCTGGACCGCGGAACAGATTCCCTACGAGCACTGGCGCTGGCGCATGTGGATGCCCAGCTGGATATAGAGTGGGGCGCTCCCACTCCCAACGCATGAACGGCCCGAGCAGAAAGCGAGAATCCCAGGTGCGCGAAGCAGCCACCGAACTTTTGGCCAGCATGCCGGCCGGCTCCAACCTCACGGACCTGCTGCTGGCCTGGCACCGGCAGGAGCCCCAGCGCGCCCTCTACGCGCTCAAGCAGAACGGGGCCTGGACGGATGTCTCCGCGGCGGAGCTGCTCGGCCAGGTGTCCGCGCTGGCTAAGGGGCTCCTGGCCGCCGGCATCCGGCCCGGGGAACGGATCGCCGTGATGTCCAAGACCCGCTACGAATGGACCCTGGTGGACCTGGCCTGCTGGTTCGCCGGCGCCGTCGTCGTGCCCGTCTACGAAACCTCCTCCGCGCACCAGGTGCGCTGGATCCTGGAGGACTCAGGGGCGGTGGCGGTGTTCGCCGAGGATACGGCCAGGGAAGGAGTGGTCCGGCAGGCGATGGAGCAGCTGCCCCGCCGGCTGCCGGTATACCGGATGAGCGGGGAGGATTCCGGCCTGGCGGCACTGCGCGGGGCCGGCGCCGCCGTGGCGGACGAGGAGCTGGAGCGAGTCCGTTCGCTGGCCACGCTGGCGGATCCGGCCTCGCTGGTGTACACCTCCGGCACCACCGGCCGGCCCAAGGGCTGCATCATCACCCACGGCAACTTTGCCCAGCTGGCGCTGAACACCGCGGAATTCCTGCCCGAGATCCTGAAGGCGCCCGGGGCCAGGTCGCTGATGTTCCTGCCGCTGGCCCACGTGCTCGCCCGCGCCGTCGCGGTCATCTGCCTGGCCGCGGGGGTGAAAATGGGCCACACCGCCAACATGGGCGAGCTGATCAAGGACCTGGGCAGCTACCGGCCCACCTTCCTGCTGGTGGTGCCGCGGGTCTTCGAAAAGGTCTATGCCACGGCACAGCAGAAGGCCCGGGCCGAGGGCAAGGGAAGGATTTTCGACGCCGCGGCAACGACCGCGGTGGCCTGGTCGCGGGCGCGCGACGCCGCCGCCCGGGGCGCCGGCCC
>NZ_JBHTML010000220.1:0-5920 GCF_042679445.1 Arthrobacter sp. GCM10027362 | reverse complement strand
CGCAGGCGGAACGGCCGAACCCGGCTGGTATGACCGGCCGGCTCCGGCCGCCGCCGCACTGCCGGCCCGGAAGGCAGCCGCAGCAAAGCCTGCCGGCTGGAAACGCCCGCTGGCCGTCGCCATCCCGGTACTGGCGGCCCTGGGCATCGCCACCGGCATCGCCCTCGGCGTGGGCGGGGGCACGCCCTCCCCCGGATCCGCGGATTCCGGCTCCGCCGAACCCAGCGCCGGCCCGGACGGCGTCATTGCCAAAGACGTCTCGCCCTTCGACTTCAAGGCAGGCGACTGTTTCACCGATTTCCAGGCCGTGACCCTCAACGCCACGGTGGTCACCTGCAGCACTCCGCACGCCGCCCAGATCATCGGCACCTTTTCCTACCGGCCCTCGGACACCTTTCCGGGCAAGGAAGCCCTGAACGTGAAGGCGGAGCAGGTGTGCACCGCCATCAAGTTGAACAAGACCGCGGAAAAGCACAGCACCGTGCGCACCTCCTACGGCCTGCCCTCGGAGGGCACGTGGCGGGAGGGGGACCGGCGGATCGACTGCTTTGTCATCCTGGACGGCGGGAACAAGCTGACCGGGTCCCTGATCGGGGACTGACCGGCAGCCACCGCCGGCGAACGCCGCGGGACCCGTCCGGGCGGCCGGGTCCCGCGGTGCCGCCTGGCGCCGCTACTTGGCGCGGACCACCAGCCCCTCGGCCGGCTGCTCCAGCGTGCCGGCCTCGCGGTCCACCAGCACGGTGTCGCCGTCGGAAATTTCCCCGGCAAGCAGGCCGCGGGCCAGCCGGTCCCCGATCTCCCGCTGCACCAGCCGGCGCAGCGGGCGGGCGCCGTAGGCAGGGTCGTAGCCGGTCAGCGCCAGCCATTCCCGCGCCGCGTCGGTGACCTCGAGGGTCAGCCGGCGCTCGCCCAGGCGGGCGGCCAGGGACTGCACCTGCAGGTCCACGATGCGGGCCAGGTCCTCCAGGCTCAGCGGATCGAACATGATGATGTCGTCCAGCCGGTTCAGGAACTCGGGCTTGAAGCTGGAATTGACCACGGACATCACCGCGTCCCGCTTCTGCTGGTCCGAGAGCGTCTGGTCCACCAGGAAGTGGCTGCCGAGGTTGGATGTGAGCACGAGGATCACGTTGCGGAAGTCCACGGTGCGGCCCTGGCCGTCGGTCAGCCGGCCGTCGTCGAGCACCTGGAGCAGGATGTCGAAGACCTCGGGGTGGGCTTTCTCGATCTCGTCCAGCAGGATCACCGAATAGGGGCGCCGGCGCACCGCTTCGGTCAGCTGGCCGCCCTCCTCGTAGCCGACATAGCCCGGAGGGGCACCGACCAGGCGGGCGACCGAGTGCTTCTCGGAGTACTCGCTCATGTCGATGCGCACCATGGAGCGTTCGTCGTCGAAAAGGAAGTCAGCGAGCGCCTTGGCCAGCTCGGTCTTGCCCACGCCGGTGGGGCCCAGGAAGAGGAAGGAGCCGGTGGGCCGGTTCGGGTCGCTGATGCCGGCCCGGGCACGCCGGACCGCGTCCGAGACCGCGGCGACGGCCTTCCGCTGGCCGATGAGCCGGGTCCCGATCGCTTCCTCCATGTGCAGCAGCTTCTGGGATTCGCCCTGCAGCATGCGCCCGGCCGGGATGCCGGTCCATGCCGAGATCACCTCGGCGATGTCTTCGGCGGTCACCTCCTCGGCCACCATCAGGTCCTGCTTGTCCTGCGTCTCGGCCGCCTGCGCCGCATCGAGCTCCTTCTGCAGGGAGGGAATCTCTCCGTAAAGGATCCGCGAGGCCTCGGCCAGGTCTCCGTCGCGCTGGGCCTTGTCCGCCAGGCTGCGCAGCTCGTCCAGCCTGGCCCGGAGCTCGCCCACCCGGTTCAGGCCGGCCTTCTCGGCCTCCCAGCGGGCGTTGAGCGCGGCCAGCTGCTCCTTCTTGTCCGCCAGGTCCGCCCGCAGGGCCTCGAGGCGTTCGCGCGAGGCCTCGTCCGTCTCCCGCTCGAGCGCGAGCTCCTCCATGGTCAGCCGGTCCACCGCACGGCGCAGCTGGTCGATTTCCTCCGGGGCGGAATCGATTTCCATCCGCAGCCGGGAGGCGGCCTCGTCCACCAGGTCGATGGCCTTGTCCGGCAGCTGGCGGCCGGAGATGTACCGGTTGGACAGCGTGGCGGCGGCCACCAGGGCGGAGTCGGCGATGGATACCTTGTGGTGGGCCTCGTAGCGCTCCTTCAGGCCGCGCAGGATGCCGATGGTGTCCTCCACGCTCGGCTCGCCGATGAAGACCTGCTGGAAGCGGCGTTCCAGGGCCGGATCCTTCTCGATATTCTCGCGGTACTCGTCCAGCGTGGTGGCACCGATCATGCGCAGCTCGCCGCGGGCCAGCATCGGCTTGAGCATGTTGCCCGCGTCCATGGAGCCTTCGGCGGCCCCGGCCCCGACCACCGTGTGCAGCTCGTCAATGAAGGTGACGATCTGGCCGTCGGAGTTCCTGATCTCCTCCAGGACCGCCTTGAGCCGCTCCTCGAACTCGCCGCGGTACTTGGCGCCGGCGACCATGGACCCCAGGTCCAGGTTGATCAGGCGCTTGCCGCGCAGGGATTCGGGCACGTCCCCGGCCACAATGCGCTGGGCCAGCCCCTCGACGACGGCGGTCTTGCCCACACCGGGCTCGCCGATCAGGACCGGGTTGTTCTTGGTCCGGCGCGAGAGCACCTGGATCACCCGGCGGATCTCGGCGTCGCGGCCGATCACCGGGTCCAGCTTGCCCGCGCGCGCGATCTCGGTCAGGTCCGTGCCGAACTTCTCCAGGGCCTGAAAGGTGTTCTCCGGGTCCGCAGTGGTGACCTTGCGGTCCCCGCGCACCCCGGGCAGGGCCGCCTGCAGCGCCTCACGCGAGGCGCCGGCGTCCCGCAGGATGCCGCCCACGCGGCCGCTGTCCGCGGACAGGCCCAGCAGCAGGTGCTCGGTGGACACAAAAGAGTCCCCCAGCTTTTCCGCTTCCTCCTGGGCCGCGGAGAGCACCTTCAGGAAGCCGCGGGAGCCCTGGGCCTGCGCCACCGTGGAACCCGACGACGACGGCAGCGCCTTGATGGCCGAACTGGCCTGCACGCTGACCGCATCCGGATCCGCCCCGGCGGCCTTGAGCAGGACCACGGCCACGCTTTCGCGCTGGTCCATCAGGGCCTTGAGCAGGTGGGCGGGTTCGATCTGGGGATTGCCCGCCGTCGAGGCGTTCATGGCCGCGGCGGAGAGCGCCTCCTGGCTTTTGGTGGTGAATTTGGCGTCCAATGCAAGCTCCCTTCAAGCCGGCGCCTTACAGGATTCAAAGCAACTAACATGAGTGTAGTTGACTCAAGTTTGAAAGTAAAGTTTTCCACAGCTGCCCGAGGGCACTTCTTTACCCATGGTGGCACCGCCGCCGCCGCGCCGGAAGGCCGGGATCCGCCTCTAGGCTGGTGCCATGGGACGGGCGGAAATCCGGACGGCGGGCGCGCATGGACACCATCCTGCGCACTAAGCGGCTGACCCTGCTGCGGCCCGGGCCCGAGAACCTGGAGGACATGCTCCGGATCCTCTCCGACCGGCGGAGCACGCCGGCCGGATCGCCGCTCGCGCTGAGCTGGCGGGAGGAAGCCGAAGGGCTCTTCCAGCGCTGGGACCGGCACTGGCAACAGCACGAGGCCGGGTGCTACACCGTGCGCCTGCGCGGCAAGGACCGGACTGTCGGTTTCGCCGGCGTCACCCGTATCCTCTGGGACGGCCGGCCCGTCCTGCAGCTGCACTGCCTGCTCGAGCACCGCATGCGGGGCCAGGGGTACGGGCGCGAGGCCGCGGCCGCCGTCGTCGCCCAGGCGAATGAATATTTCGAGCTGCCGCCGATCCTGGCCCGGGTGCGCCCGCAGGACCAGGCCGCCGTCCGCCTGGTCCTGCGGCTGGGATTCGCGCTCGACCCGCACCAGGGCGCCGACGACGCCGGGGGCTACGCGGACGGCTACGTGCTCAACTGGGACCGGCAGCTGTAGCCGGACCGGGCCGGGTCAGCTTTTTTCGACCTTGACCGCAGACACCTCGAACTCCAGGGTGATCTTGTCCGAGACCAGCAGGCCGCCTGAATCCAGCGCAGTGTTCCACTTGACCCCGAACTGCTGGCGGTCGATCCGCCGTGACCCCTCGAAGCCGGCACGCAGCTGCCCCGACGGATCCCGTTCCACGCCCATGAACTCGATCGGAATACCCAGCTCCCGGGTGACGCCGCGGATGGTCAGGTTGCCGTTGACGATGAAGCTGTTGTCCCCCACCTGGTCGATGCGGGTGCTTTCGAAGGTGATGTACGGGTGGTGGGACGCGTCGAAGAAGTCATTGGTCCGCAGGTGCTCGTCGCGCTGGCGGCTGCGCGTGTCGATGCTGGCAACATTGATTTTCACGCTCACCTTCGAATTCGCGGGATTGTCGACGTCGACGTAGGCAACTCCCTCGATATCGTTGAAGGCCCCGCGCACCTTGGTGACCATCGCATGGCGGGTGGAAAAGCCGATGCGCGTATGGCTCGGATCGAACCGCCATTCCCCTGAGAGCTCGGGTGATAGTTCCGGCATGCGGACAGCCTCCTGGATCGGGGGCCAGATAGTACCACCGGTACCCAGCAGATAGCGGCAACCTGACCCGGCGACTTCATAGCTGGTGAGCTATGAGGGTTATTCCAGCACAATCCTGGGCACAATGCACCTTGACGGCGGCGAAATTTTCGCACAGGAACAGCCCGGGCGCGGCGGCCTGCCGCCGTCCCTACCGACGTGCAGGGGGCCCCAATACACTGGCCCTATGGACCCGAACGAAGTCCCCCAGCATATCGAGAACCTGTCCGCCAGCCAGTGCTGGGAGATCTTCCGCGAAGCCGAGTTCGGCCGGCTGGCGGTGATTATCGGGGACCATCCGGAACTGTTTCCCATCAACTACGTGGTGGACCACGGCACCGTGGTCTTCCGCACCGCACCGGGAACCAAGCTCGAGGGCGCGCTGTCCGGCGCCCCGGTGGCCTTCGAGGTGGACGGCTTCGACCCCTCCAGCGGCCGGGCCTGGAGCGTGGTGCTCAAGGGCAGGACCGAGCGGCTGGCCAGCATCGAGGACGTCCTCGCCTCGACGCTGCTCCCGCTCTTTCCCTGGCAGGCCGGCGAGAAGAACAACTTCGTGCGGATTGTGCCCGGGGAGATCACCGGGCGCCGCTTCACGATCGCCCCCTCGGCACGGCGCGGCCACGGGCTGGGCGATTCCCGCCGGTTCCAGGTCGAATGACCGCCGCCGGCCGCCCGGTGCCGGGCCTCAGCGCGGCAGCCGCGGCCCGTACTGGCGGCCGTACACCGCGTACGCACTGTCCGTGGGCACGATCTCCTTGCCCAGCGGGGCCAGTGAGATCGGAATCATCTTCAGGTTCGCGATGGCCAGCGGGATGCCGATGATCGTCACGGCCTGCGCGATGGCCGTCAGGACATGGCCGATGGCGATCCAGATCCCGGCCACCAGCAGCCACATGATATTGCCCAGCGTGGACATCAGGTAGGTGCGTCCGCCGCGGTCCACCACGGTCCGGCCGAAGGGCCACAGCGCGTAGCCGGCAATCCGGAACGAGGCGATGCCGAAGGGAATGGTGACAACCAGCAGGCAGCAGACCACTCCCGCCAGGAAATAGCCCAGCGCCAGCCAGATGCCGCCGAACAGGAGCCAAATGACGTTTAGGATCGTCTTCATACCCGACATTCTGGCCTGTCTGCCGGCGCCGTGCCATCAGGGGTTTCCCCGACCCTGCCCCGGACATGATGGAACCCGCCCGGGAGCCATGCTCCGCGGACGGGTTCCGGGATGTTAGCGGGCGCGGCGAGCGTTGCTGGCGGGCGCGCCTGCGCGGCGGTGTCCGCGGCGCGGGGACGACGACGGCGCCGC
>NZ_JBHTML010000219.1:0-6014 GCF_042679445.1 Arthrobacter sp. GCM10027362 | reverse complement strand
CGGGCACCTCGCCATCCGCTCCGGCACCGGCCGGAACGGCGGCGGAGCGGCCGGCCACGAAACCTGCCGCAACGCCTGCCCCCGGGCGGGGAGCCGGGCACGACGATCCGGCGCGCATCGACGTCGTCGTCAACAAAACGCGGCCGCTGCAGCCGCTCGACTATGCCCCCGCGGACCTGCGCCTGCCGAACGTCCCGCTGGGTCCGGGCGGGGAGGCGGCCAAGGTCCGCGATACCGTGGCCGGCGCCGTCGAACGGCTCTTCGCCGCGGCCGCAGCGGACGGGGTTCCGATGACCCTGCTCAGCGGCTTCCGCTCCTACGACACGCAGGTGTCCACCTACCAGCACTGGGTCAATGTCAACGGCAAGGCCGAGGCGGACCGGATTTCCGCGCGGCCGGGCTATTCCGAACACCAGACCGGCCTCGTGGTGGATATCGGGGACCCGGCCGGCAACTGCAACCTGAGCGCCTGCTTCGCGGAGACCGCCGCCGGGCGCTGGGTGGCGGAGAACGCCCACCGCTTCGGATTCATCGTCCGGTACCAGCCCGGGCAGGAGCAGGTCACCGGCTATTCGCCCGAGGCCTGGCACCTGCGCTACGTGGGCACGAAAGTGGCCATGGACATGGCCGCGCAGGGCACGAAGTCGCTGGAAACCTATTTCGGTTTGCCTGCGGCCCCCGACTACCGCTAAGGCACGGAAGCCTGCCGTCGGCCTTGCCGCCGCCGTGGACCCGGGTGCGGCAGCGGCCGGAACCCTAACCGGCAGGACCGTCCCTGGCCGGGACGACGAGCACCGGCCGCTGCTGGCGGTGGGCCAGGTGGGCAGCAACCGATCCTGCCACCCGTTCCTCCAGCCGGTGCGCCAGGCCGCGTTCCCGGGTTCCCACCACAATAAGCGAGGCGTCCAGCTCTTCGGCGGCCCGGTGCAGGGCCTGGGCGGGATCGCCCCAGAGGTGCCGGAATTCCCAGGCCACCGGGACCTGCCTTAGTCCGGCCTGCAGTTCGGACACCAAGGCATCGGCCGTTTCCGCGGCCGCGCCGGCGTCCGGATCGATCGGCAACAGGTCCACGGTACCGTCCGGGCGGACCTCCGGATAGACTTCGGGGTCGGCGAAGGCACACACCAGGCCCACGCCCAGGCCGGCCGCCAGGGCGGCGGCACCGGCCAGGACCGAAGGGTGCTGCCGCGGCACGACCCCCACCAGGACGGGACCGCTGAAGCGGCGCAGCCCGGCGGCGCTGTCCGCTTCGGAACCAGCCATGGCAACCTCCGGTCCGACGGATTCGTTCCTTCCACAGTAGGCGATTTCCCAGCTGCCGGTCCGTCATTTTCCGGGCCGCCATCCGCTTTGCCGTCATGATGCTGATGAACAGGCCGGCAGCGCTGCCGGCCGAAAGCCGCGAGGCCCTGAAGACCGCGGTGCGGCAGCAGCGGTACCCTGTAGGCATCCACGGGAGCCCGATCCGGTGGTTCCCGGACAGCTTCCGGACGGGAGAACCAGATGTCCCAGCCCACCGTAAAATCCGGCGGCCGCAGGTACCGTCCGGGTCCGCTGGCAGCGCTGATGGCAGCCGGCGCGCTGCTGGCCTCCTGTGCCGCGCCGGCCGCCCCCGAAACATCCCCGTCCCCGATGGCCGCTTCCACGATGCCACCGTCCACGATCGTGCTGCCCGGGGCCACCTCGGCAGAGGGCATCGCCGCCGGCGGGGGAAGCACCTTCTTCGCCGGTGACCTGATGGCCGGCGATATCTTCCGCGGGGATCTGGATGCCCGCTCGGCCAAGCGTTTCATCGATGTGCCGGAGGGCCGGATGGCGGTGGGCATGAAGGTGGACCGGGAGCACGGACTGCTGATTGTGGCCGGAGGGATGACCGGCCAGGGCTATTTCTACGACACGGACACCGGGAAAACCGTCGCCGGCGTCCAGCTCGCCAAGGCCAAAGAGTCCTTCATCAACGACGTGGCACTGACCCCCGAGGGAGCCTGGTTCACCAACTCCCGCAAGGGCGAATTGTACGTGGTCCCGATCAGCGGCGAGGGCAGGCCGGGCAAGGCCAGGACCGTGAAGCTCAGCGGCCCGGCGGCCAAAACCGGCGAGGGCTTCAACCTCAACGGCATCGCGGCCACCGAGGACGGGGAAACGCTGATTGTGGCCCATTCAGCCAACCAAGCCGTCTACACCGTGGACCCGGACACCGGCGCCAGCAAGCCAATCAGGGTACCCAGCCTCCCCGACGTGGACGGCCTGGTGCTGAAGGACAGGCAGCTGTGGGCGGTGCAGAACCTCAAGAACCAGATCAGCCGGATCCGGCTCGAGTCCGACCTGGGCAGCGGCTCGGTCGAGCAGGTGATCACGAGCAAGCTGTTCCAGACCCCGACGACGGCGGCATTGATCGGCGAGACCCTGCTGGTGGTCAATGCCAAGTTCGACACCGGCTTCCCGCCGAAGGCCAAAACCTACGAAGTGGTCATCGTCGACGCCCGGTGAGGGACGCAAGCTGGGTTCCTGCGTTACGTGCGGCGGGCACCCCGGCGCCTAGCTGGCGAGTTCCTCTTCCAGGGACAGATGCTTCTTGACCACGGCCGCCAACTGCTCGGCAGTGGCCTGGGCGGTGTCCATGTCCGCGGCCTCCACCATCACCCGCACCACCGGTTCCGTACCGGAGGGGCGCAGCAGCACGCGGCCGGTCTCTCCCAAGGCGGCCTCGGCCTCGGCGACCGCCTGCTGCACCGCAGCGTTCGTGGGCACGGCGGCCTTGTCCACGTCGCGGACGTTGGTCAGCACCTGGGGCAGGCGGTGCATCTGGGCGGCCAGCTCGGAGAGCGGCTTGCCGGTGCTGGCCAGCTGGGCGGCCAGCTGAAGCCCGGTCAGCACGCCGTCGCCGGTGGTGGCATGGTCCAGGAAGATCACGTGGCCCGACTGCTCGCCGCCGAGCGAGTAGCCGTGCGCCCGCATGTTCTCGAGTACGTACCGGTCCCCTACCGCGGTTTCCTCGACCCGGATCCCGGCCTCGCGCAGGGCCAGCTTCATGCCCAGATTGCTCATGACGGTGGCCACCAGGACATTGTCCTTGAGCTTGCCGGCGCTCTTGAGCGCCAGGGCCAGGATCGTCATGATCTGGTCGCCGTCCACCACCGCGCCGTTCTCATCCACGGCCAGGCAGCGGTCCGCGTCCCCGTCGTGGGCGATGCCCAGGTCCGCACCGTGCTCGACGACGGCGGCCTGCAGCTTCTCCAGGTGAGTGGAGCCGACGCCGTCGTTGATATTGAGCCCGTCCGGCTCCGCGCCGATGACGACGATGTCCGCGCCGGCGTCCTTGAAGACCTGCGGCGAGCAGCCGCTGGCGGCGCCGTGGGCACAGTCCAGCACGACCTTCAGGCCATCCAGCCGGGCGGGCAGGGTCTGCAGCAGGTGGAGTACATAGCGGTCCTCGGCGTCGGAGAAGCGCTGGATGCGGCCAATGCCCGCGCCGGTGGGGCGCACCCGGGGCAGGGGCATCTCGGCCTCGATCTGGTCCTCGACCTCGTCCGGCAGCTTGTGCCCGCCGCGGGCGAAGAACTTGATGCCGTTGTCCGGGGCCGGATTGTGGGATGCGGAGATCATCACGCCAAAGTCCGCTTTCAGGTCCGCCACCAGATAGGCGGCGGCAGGGGTGGGCAGCACGCCGGCGTTGTAGACATCCACGCCGACACTGGCCAGTCCGGCCTCCACCGCGGCGCTGATGAATTCGCCGCTTGCGCGCGGGTCCCGGGCGATAACCGCTGTGGGGCGCCGGCCGTCGTCCACCTGCCGGTGGCCCAGGACCACTGCTGCCGCCTGCGCCAACTGCAGCGCGAATTCTGCGGTCAGCAGCCCATTGGCCAGACCCCGGACACCGTCAGTTCCAAATAATCTAGACATCGCTGATCATCTTACGTTAGTTACGTTAGCGAACTGTAACCGAACGGTCTGCGGGTCCAAAACCCGGCGCGCGGCCGTTACCAGCCATTAACGCACGGGATCCCGGCCGGTGGAAGTCCACCGGCCGGGATCCCGGACAAGCGACAAGCAGCCAGGCGGCTTTTAGCGCTTGGAGTACTGCGGGGCCTTGCGGGCCTTCTTGAGGCCGGCCTTCTTGCGCTCGATGATGCGGGCGTCGCGGGTGAGGAAACCAGCCTTCTTCAGGGTCGGGCGGTTGTTCTCGCGGTCGATCTCGTTCAGCGCGCGGGCGACGCCAAGGCGCAGCGCACCGGCCTGGCCGGACACGCCGCCGCCGTCGATGCGGGCGATAACGTCATAGGCGCCATCGAGCTCGAGGATCCGGAACGGATCGTTGACTTCCTGCTGGTGCAGCTTGTTCGGGAAGTAGTTCGCCAGGTCGCGGCCGTTGATGGTCCACTTGCCGGTGCCCGGGACGACGCGGACGCGGGCCACAGCTTCCTTGCGGCGGCCAACGGCGGCGCCGCCGACGGTGAGCGCCGGACGCTCGCGCTTGGCGGTCTCGGCGGCCGCGGGGGTCTCCGAGGTGTAGCTGGTGAGGTTTTCCTCGGCAGCGGTGTTCAGCTCTTCAGGGTTCTGAGCCACGGTTCTCCTTGAATAAGTTTGTTAGTCGGTGGCCAGGACTACTGGGCGACCTGAGTGATTTCGAAGGTCTTGGGCTGCTGGGCCGCGTGCGGGTGCTCCGGGCCGGCGTAGACCTTCAGCTTGGACAGCTGCTGGTCCGCCAGGCGGTTCTTCGGCAGCATGCCGCGAATGGCCTTCTCCACCGCGCGGACCGGGTTCTTGTCCAGCAGTTCCGCGTAGCTGACGGACTTGAGGCCGCCCGGGTAGCCCGAGTGGCGGTAGGCCCGCTTCTGCTCGAGCTTGGCGCCGGTGAGGGCCACCTTCTCGGCGTTGATGATGATGACGAAGTCGCCCATGTCCATGTGGGACGCAAAGGTCGGCTTGTGCTTTCCGCGCAGCAGTGTTGCGGTCTGGCTGGCAAGACGACCCAGGACAACGTCGGTGGCGTCAATGACGTGCCACTGGCGGTTGATATCGCCGGGCTTCGGGGTGTACGTACGCACGGTTTTTGCCTTCGTTTCTTGTTCTCAAGGTAGCGGCGCGCCCTGGCGGACACGCACGCACGTTTTCTATGCGCTACCGGAACTTCAGGTGAGGACTGAATGACCAGTGGTCCAGGAGTTCCCGGCCATCCCCGCGGACCAGGTGGCTCTGCAACTGAGCCGTCACGCAGGCATGGACGCGTCGGGAATGGACACGCACAACGACTACCAAGGTTACCGTGTCACGTAGTGGCAGGTCAAAAGCGGCGGGCCGCGGCGGCCTCCGGACTCAGGCGCCGTCCGCCTTCAGGCCGAGCAGCGCCTTGATCCGCTCTTCGGCGTCCGGGTCGGCGCCGGCGGCGGCAACATTGGCTTCGGTCACGGCGCGGACCACCTCGTCGCGCTGGATCTTGACGCCCCTGGGCGCTTCAATGCCCAGGCGCACCCCGTCCCGGCGTGCATCAAGGACGGTGATGACAATGTCCTCACCGATCAGGATCCGCTCGCCGGGTTTGCGTGTCAGTACCAGCACCAGCCCACTCTATCGCAAGAGGTTGGGGCGTTCCCGCAGTGCCGGCTGCGCCCGGTCAAGGCACCTCGGGGTCTCAGGGGCGGGCGCCGTCGGACCAGCCGACGGGCAGGCCCAGGCCGAGGACCGTTTCCGGCGTCGCGGTACCGGCGGTTCCCTCCACGGCCACGGCGTCCACCGCGGCCACGTCCCTGACCTGCCGCACCCAGCGCGCCGTGTCCTCGGGCTTGCGCCCGGCGTCCACGGCCACCCACAGCTGGTCCGCTTCCAAACCCGCCAGCACCGGCAGCAGACCGGCAAGGTCCGGTCCGCCCCGGCCCAGGCCGAAGGCCACGAAAACGCTGTGGCCGCGTTCGACCCCCCGGGCCCGGGCGGCCAGCGCGCTCTTGCGGTCCTGTACCGGGCGGCGGACGGTGCCAGCGAGCGCTCCGCCGGCCTTGACCTCCGGGGCCACCGGG
>NZ_JBHTML010000218.1:0-6026 GCF_042679445.1 Arthrobacter sp. GCM10027362 | reverse complement strand
GTCAGGACAGAGTCGCGTCCCATCCCTCCAGCATCCCGCCGGGAAACCCCTCAGGACAATAAGGAGACACACCCTAGTCCGCGCCGATGATGGCCGCATCCTCGGGGACCGTGTGCGGATCCTCAGCGGGGGCTTGGTGCCGGCGCAGCAGCAGCATCCCGGCCGCGACCACGGAGCATGCGGCGGCGGCCCAGAACGGGGCGGCCATATTGCCGAACCAGACGGCGATGTGGCCGACCAGGATGGCCGACGCCGCGCCGCCCAGCCAGCGCATGAAGTTGTAACCGGCGCTGTTGACCGGACGGGGAGCCGTTCCGGAGCTCATCGCGCTGCCGGTGAACAGGGTGTTCAGCACGCCGGAGACAATACCGGAGGCAATGATGCCGGCCACGACTACCGCCTTGATACCGGTGGCCATGGCCAGCAGGATCACCGCGTAGACGAGCACCGAGGCGATCGCCCCGCCGCGCTCACCAAGCCGGTGCGCGACTTTCGGCGCCAGGAACACGCCGGAGATGGCCACGCAGACACCCCAGCCGAAGAAGACAAAGCCGATGAAGATCGCGCCCTCGCCCAGCACGAACGGCGCCCAGGCGATGATGGCGAAGAAGGCCGCGGTGTAGAACGCCGAGCCGATGGAGGTCAGCAGCAGGTTGCGGTTGCGCAGCGCCAGCAGCGGGTCGATCAGCCGGACCGGCGTCCGGTGCGACTTGTCCGTGTCCTTCGCCAGCATGCCCGTGCAGAGGATGGCCCCCACGGCCATCAGGATGGCGGTACCGGCAAACGGCCCGCGCCAGGAGATGTTGCCCAGCACCGCTCCCAGCAGCGGGCCCACGGCCAGGCCGACGCCGAGCGCCGCTTCGTAGAGCAGGATCGCCCCCTGCTGGCCGCCTGCCGCGGCGCCGACAATCACCGACAGTGCGGTGGCAATGAAAAAGGCGTTGCCCAGGCCCCAGACCGCCCGCAGCCAGATCAGCGTCTCGATGTTCCCGGCCAGTGCACACAGTCCCGCCGCCACCACGATCAGCACCAGGCCGGTGATCAGGGTGTGCTTGGCCCCGAACCGGTAGGACATCACGCCGGTGAGCAGCATCGCGACGACCTGCACACCCAGGTAGGACCCGAAGAGCAGCGTGCTCTGGGACGGATCCGCACCCAACTGTTCGGTCAGGATGTTCAGGATCGGGTCCACCAGGCCGATGCCCATAAACGCGATCACGGCGGCGAAGGCGGTGACCCAGACGGTCTTCGACTGTCCTCGAAGCGCATCCGTCAGTTTCGGATGCGCTTGCTGCACTCCTGCGGCTTTACTCATGATTGCTGTTTCCTTCCAAAGCGAAAGCCGGGTCCGGCACGTCGTCCGGATCGGCGATGTCCAAGGCCACCAGATGCGCCATGGCCGGCACCGCGGCCTCCAGCAGGCGCCGCTCCTGGTCGCTGAGCTTGGCCAGCAGCTCGGCGAACCGCGCATTGCGCTCGGCCACCAGTTCGCCGATCTGAGCGCTGCCCCGGGCCGTGATGCCCACCCGGACGGCCCGGCGGTCCTGCGGGTCCGCGGTCCGTTCCACCAGGCCGAGCTTGACCAGCCGGGCCACCACGCTGGTAGCGGTGGGCATCCGCACGCCCTCGATTGAGGCGAGCTCACCCATCCGCAGGGGTCCGCGGTCCAGCAGGGTGGTGAGCACGGAGGACTGCGCGGCGGTGATATCCCACCCCGGACTGCGCCGGCGGACCATCTGGTACACCCGGGTCAACAGCGGCCGCAGCTGCCGGGAAAGTTCCATGGATCCTTCGATGTTCATACTTAGACATTCTAACTATTAGCGTTGCAAACCAAAACTCTTCGCGACGAACCTCACAATCCGCCCGCCCCGGCCGTCTGCCGTGCAGGGATGGGAGAAAATACAGGGACAACGAAGGAGCGCCATGACCCGCGTACACACCGTGATGGATTCCCCGCTCGGCGAACTGACCCTCGTGGCCGGGCTCGGGGGCCTGTGCGCGCTCTACTTCCCCGGCCACAGGCGGCTGCCGGAGGTTTCGGCCCTGGGCGCGCGCTGCGAAGACGGCTTCGGTGACGCCAAGCGCCAACTCGCCGAATACTTCGCCGGCGAGCGCACCGGATTCGACCTGCCGCTGGCCCCGGCCGGCGATGCCTTCCAGCTCAAGGTCTGGGACCTGCTGCGGAGAATCCCGTACGGACAGACCCGCACCTACGGCCAGCTGGCCAGGCAGTTGGGCGGTCCGCACCTGGCCCGGGCCGTGGGCAACGCCAACGGCAGGAACCCGATCTCGATTGTGGTCCCCTGCCACCGGGTCATCGGCGCGGACGGGGCGCTGGTGGGCTACGCCGGCGGACTGGAGCGCAAGCGCTTCCTGCTGGAGCTGGAAGAGGCACCGGAGGCCAGGGCCGCCAGGCTTTTCTAAGCGAAGCCTGACCAATCACCTGATCGCAGCGTCTGCAGAGTGTGGAGATGAAACCCTTCGAGCAGCTGGTCGCAGACCACGGCGCCACGGTGCTGCGCATCTGCCGCGTGGTGCTGGGCCCGGGTCCGGACGCCGAGGACGCCTGGTCGGAGACATTCCTCTCCGCATTCAAGGCCTATCCGGACCTGCCGGCCGACGCGAACCACGAAGCATGGCTGGTGACCATCGCCCGCCGCAAGGCCATCGACGTCATCCGCGCCCGAACCCGTCTCCCGGTTCCTGCGGCCGGCCTTCCCGAGGTGCCTTCCCCGCATGGCAACCCCGGGAACAGCGACGGCGCGCTGTGGCACGCCGTCGCCGCACTGCCGCTGCGCCAGCGCGAGGCCATTGCCTACCACTACCTGGCCGGCATTCCCTACAAGGAAGCGGCCGAGCTGACCGGCTCCACCCCGGCGGCCATGCGCCGGGCCGCCGCCGACGGCGTGGCCAAGCTGCGCCTGATCTACGAATCCCCCACCCAGTCCCCCGCCGCGCAAGGAGCAGTGCCATGACCGCCCCGGATCCCGTCGTCGACCCTATGCTGGCTCCGCTGGCCGCGCCGGACCCGGCGCTGCTGGACCGGCTGCACGCCCGGCTCGAGGCCGGCGCCGCCGCGGCCGGCAGCCTGGACATTGCCTACTCCGTCACCGGCAGCCCGGTGGGTCCGCTGCTGCTGGCAGCGACGGAGCGGGGCCTGGTCCGCGTCGCCTTCGCGGGAGAAAACCACGACGCCGTTTTGGCCGCACTGGCCGACAGGGTCAGCCCGCGCATCCTGCGTGCACCGTCAAGGCTGGCCGAGGCCGTCCGGCAGCTGGATGAATACTTCGCCGGCACCCGGCGGACGTTCGAGCTGCCGCTGGACCGCAGGCTGTCCAAGGGCTTCCGGCTCAGCGTGCTGGAGCACCTGCCCCGGATTGGTTACGGACGCACGGAAAGCTACGCCCAGGTGGCCGCCGCCGTCGGCAGCCCGAAGGCGGTCCGCGCCGTCGGCACCGCCTGCGCCACCAACCCGCTGCCCGTCGTCGTGCCCTGCCACCGGGTGCTGCGCACGGACGGCACCTACGGCGGCTACCTGGGCGGGCCGGCTGTCAAGGCCTACCTGCTGGGCCTGGAGGCGGCCGCGTGAGCACTCTCTTCGGCCCGGCCCCGACACAACCGGTCGAGATCGCCCCCGGGGCCGTGCATATCGCCGGCTGGCTGGACCTGGCCCGGCAGCGGGAGCTGGTCGAGGCCTGCCGGAGCTTCGGCCGCGGTCCGGTCCCCTACCGGGCCGCGAAACTGCCCGGCGGGCACGAGATGAGCGTGCAGACCCTGTGCCTGGGCTGGCACTGGCAGCCGTACCGGTACACGCGCACTGCCGACGACGTCAACGGCGCCCGCGTGCCGGATTTCCCGGACTGGCTGGCCGAGTGGGGCCGGCGGGCGTTGGCCGACGCGTACGGGGATCCGGCGGCCGCCGCGGGCTACCGGCCGGACACCGCGCTGATCAACTTCTATACCGACAGCGCCAGGATGGGGATGCACCAGGACAAGGATGAACGGGCGGACTTCCCCGTGGTCTCGCTCAGCGTGGGCGATGACTGCCTCTTCCGTTTTGGCAATACCACCACACGGACCAAGCCCTACACCGATCTCCGGCTGCGCTCCGGGGACCTGTTCGTCTTCGGCGGCCCGGCCCGGTTTGCCTACCACGGCGTGCCCAGGATCTACCCCGGCACCGCCGACCCGGCCTGCGGGCTGGCTTCCGGCAGGCTGAATTTGACCCTGCGCGTGACCGGGCTGGCCTGAGCCCCGTGCAAGAATGGGCGGCAGGCACCGCTGCCGGAAGGGAACGCGTCACCGATGGAACCCATGAACCCCGCAGTGCCCGGGGTCGTACTCTGCGACGACGGCCTGGCCCGGCCGGCTTGGGCCGCCGCGGATCCGCTGCTGCGCGAGTACTACGACACCGAATGGGGCATGCCGGTGCGCGGTGAACAGGCGGTCTACGAGCGGATCTGCCTGGAAGGATTCCAGGCCGGGCTGTCCTGGGCCACCATCCTGCGCAAGCGCCCGGCGTTCCGCGAGGCTTTCGCCGGCTTCGACCCGGACACGGTAGCCGCCTACGGCGACGACGACGTCGAACGCCTGATGCGGAACGCCGGCATTGTCCGCAACCGGGCGAAGATCAAGGCGGCCATCACCAACGCCGGTGCCACGATCGCCCTGCGCGCGGAGGGCGGTCTCAGCGACTTTGTCTGGTCCTTCCAGCCGGCCGCCACCCCGGTACCACGGACCCCCGAGGAGGTTCCCACCACGTCGCCGGAATCCGTGGCCTTGTCCAAGGCGCTGCGCCGACGCGGCTTCGCCTTCGTCGGGCCGACCACCATGTTCGCGCTGATGGAGGCCATCGGCATGGTGGATACCCATCTGGTCGGCAGCCACCGCCGGGGCAGCTCCGGCATCTGGCCCGGCGCACCGGACGGCAGTGGCGCCGGTGCCGAACTGCCCCGCACATGGAACGATAGCCTCAAGGGCCGCACCGGCCGCCGCTGACGCATGAAGGAGACCCCATGACGATCCTTGTCGCCTACGTCCCCCGCCCCGAAGGCCGCGCCGCCGTCGACAAGGGCATCGAACTGGCCAAAGCCAGCGGCGAAAAACTGCTGGTCATCAACGCCGGGGCCGGCGTCGGTCCGCTGCAGAGTTCCAGCATCGCCGATACCACCGACATCGAGAACCTCGAGGCCAAGCTGCGCAGTTCCGGGGCAGACGCCGAGTTCCGCCAGTACGTGCGCGGCAATACCCCCGCCGAAGAGGTCCTGGACATCGCCGAAGCAGAGAACGCCTCGCTGATCGTGCTGGGCCTGCGCAAACGCAGCCCGGTGGGCAAGCTGATCATGGGATCCGTGGCCCAGACCATCCTGCTCCAGGCCACCTGCCCGGTCCTGGCCGTCAAGGCCGGCTGACCCGCCTCCGATGGACACCGTGCTGCCGGTGCACGGCCCGTTCGACGCCGCCGCCGCGCTGGGCGCACTCGCCGCCCACGCAGTGCCGGGCCTGGAGCTTGTGGACCCGGCTGCCGGCACGTGCACCCGGCTCTTCCCCACCGGCGGCGGCATCGTCCGAGCCACTCTCCGGCTGGGTTCCGGCAGCATCACGCTGCACACGGTCCCGGCGGCCGGCAACCCCGCCGCGCCCTGCCGGTCCACCGCGGAAGCCACGGCAGAGGTCGCGGCCGCGGTGCGCGGCTGGCTGGACCTCGACGCCGATGTTGCATTGGTGGCCCGGGTGCTGGGGCCGGATCCGCTGCTGGGACCGCTGGTGGCAGCCCGGCCCGGCCTGCGCATCACCGGCTACCTGGATGGCTTCGAAGGGGCCGTCTGCACCGTGCTCAGGCAGCACGTCTCGCTCACGGCCGCACGGACCTTTACCGCCCGGCTGGTCGCCGCCTTCGGCACGGCCGGGCCCGCCCCGGATGGGCTGCGGCTGTTCCCCACCGCAGTGGCTCTGGCCGCGGCCGGACCGGAGGCCATCCGCGCAGCAACAGGGCTGACCGGCGCCCGGGCCCAGACCGTGCA
>NZ_JBHTML010000217.1:0-6068 GCF_042679445.1 Arthrobacter sp. GCM10027362 | reverse complement strand
GGGCGGCTGCCCGAGGCGCTCGCCGCCGGGCGGGACGGCATCTGGCTGGCCGTACTGATCGGCCTGGTGCTCTCCGTGGCCGGCTGGGCCTGGGCGCCGCACTTGGCGGCGGCAATGGGCGCCAGGGGGGAAGTCCATGCCTATGCGGTGGATTACCTGCGCTGGTCCATGCCGGGTCTGACCGCGATGCTGCTGGTGCTGGCGGCCACCGGGGTGCTGCGCGGGCTGCAGGATACCCGGACCCCGCTGCTGGTGTCCGGGGCCGGTTTCCTGGCCAATATCGGCATCAACCTGCTGCTGGTCTACGGGCTGGGGATGTCCGTGGCCGGCTCGGCGCTGGGCACCAGCCTGGCCCAGTGGGGGATGGCGGCGGTGTACCTGGCCATCCTGTACCGGCTGGCGGCCAGGTACGGCGTGCCGCTGCGGCCGCGCTGGGCCGGGATCCGGAACACCGCCCACGTGGGCTCCTGGCTGATGCTGCGGACGGTGTCCATGCGCCTGGCCCTGCTGGCCACGGTGTTCGTGGCGGCGGCCCAGGGCGAGGTCAGCCTGGCCGGGCACCAGCTGGTCATGACCATGTACAGCTTCCTGGCCTTCGCGCTGGACGCCATCGCGATTGCCGCCCAGGCCCTGATCGGCAAGGAACTGGGCGCTTCGCAGACGGCGGCGGTCCGCGCCCTGACCCGGCGGATGATCCTCTGGGGGGTGGGCTTCGGGGCAGTCACCGGCGCGCTGCTGGCCGCTGCCGCCCCGTTCGCCGGCTGGCTCTTCACCACGGACGCCGCAGTGGTGCAGGCGGTCACCGCCGGGCTCTGGCTCCTGGCGGCCAGCCAGCCGGTCTGCGGCTTCGTCTTTGTGCTGGACGGGGTGCTGATCGGCGCCGGGGACGCGAAGTACCTGGCCGTCGCGGGCGTCATAAACCTGGCCGTCTATATACCGCTGCTGGCATGGGTGCATGCGGCGCAGCTGTCCGGAACCGCGGGGTTGGCCTGGCTTTGGGCGGCCTTCGCCCTGGGCTACACCTCGGCCCGCGCCGCCACGCTGGGCTGGCGGGTCCGCACCGACGCCTGGATGGTCACCGGCGCGCACCGGGGGCACTAGGGTCCATGCCCCCGGTAGACTCAATACAGTGAGTTCCTCCAGTGCCGTCCAGGCTGCCGCCTACTGGCAGCCCACCCTGTTCCGCGCCGTCGTCGCCGCCGCCTTCGGCGCCCTGTCCATTTTCTGGCAGGAACCCGCCCAGGGCCTGGTGTCGCTGGCCACCGGGGTGTACCTGCTGCTGACCGGCGCTTCGCTGGGACTGCTCGCCCGGCGGCCGGAAGCGGCCCGGCAGGCCCGCCTGCTGGGCGGCGCCGCGGCGGTGCTGGCCGTGGCCGGGGTTCTTGTGCCGCTCTTCCCGACTCCCGCGGCCTTTGCCTGGCTGACCGCTGCCGCGCTGGTGCTCTCCGGGGCGGCGGAGCTGCTGCTGTGGTGGCGCGGCCGGGTGCAGGAAGCGGCAGCCAGCGTGCTGGCCAAGGACTGGCTGATCACCGGCGGCGTGGCCGTTGGCTTCGGCGCCGCGCTGCCGTTCTTCGCCCGCCTGGGCGCGCATGCGCTGCTTGGAGTCGCCGGCGCGGCGGCGATCATTACCGCCGTCGTCCTGCTCATCGCGGCCCTGAGCTACCGCCACGATGCGGCCGGTTCCGGCGCCGTCCGGCAATAGCCGGCCCCTCGCCGGAATGCCTGCGCGGCCGCCCCGGCAGGGGCGGGAGCCGCTGCGGGTAGACTGGATAGGGATTTTCAAGCAGTAACCAGGAGGAAACCACAGTGGCGAAGAACGCGCCCGGACGCCCGAACGAGCCGCGGACGTCGGTGAAGGCGCCCCTGATTTTTTCCGCCGTGCTCGGCGTGATCGCCGGTTTCTTCACCATGATCTTCGCTACCGGCGGCGCCGCCAAGGCCCTGCGCTGGGACTTGGGGCTGACCGCCGCCGGCATCGCGTTCATCGCGTCCCTGCTGGTGGTGGCCGTATTGACCATGTCCACGAAGGAAAACCCCGAGCACCTGAGCCAGGGCTCGGGCGTCAACCGGGTGTCCGCCAAGATTCCGGGCGGAGCCGGATCGGTGAAGCCGCCGGCCCCGCCGGAGCCGGACAACGATGCCGACCGGGACAAGGAGCCGGACGACGACGGCGGCGCCCCGCGCGCCTGATCCGGCAGCCTGCCGGTACCGGGACGGCCTGCCCGGACCGGCCTCAGGCGCTCTGTGCCTCGGCCTGCTTGCGGGCCCGGTAGGCGGCCACATGCGTGCGGTTGGCGCAGTTGCCCGTGTCGCAGAAGCGCTTGGAGCGGTTGCGCGACAGGTCCACCAGCACCGCGTTGCAGCCCTCCGCCGCACACAGCTGCAGCCGGTCCAGTTCCTTCTCGCGGACCACGTCGACCAGGGCCATGGCGGCCTCGACCGCCAGGCGGACGTCCACCGGGGCTTCCGGCGTGGTGGCGTGTAGGTGGTAGTCCCAGTGGTCGTGCCTGACCAGCTGGGGGAGTGCGCGGGCTTCGCGCAGGATGGCGTTGATAATCTCCACCGCCTCGTCCTCCCCGGCCGTCCAGACGGCCCTGAGCCGCGGCCGCAGCTGCCTGACCGCCGCCAGTTCCGCCGTCGTATGGGTGCGCGACCCCGTGAATTCGACCGCCTCGAGGAACTCGTCCAGCTGTGCCGGGGTCTGCAGCCGGTCCGCCTCGTGCGCGCCCGTATTGATCAATGCCGCCATGTCCAGGAGGGACCTCTCCGTGTCATAGGCAAATGTCATTTTGACTCCTGACATCCTCCCGCAGTAATGTCATGAGTATACCCTCAGGTTGCTCCTGACACGCGGCCGGGGCCGCGGGATGCGGCGCCGCTCGGGCTGCAGCAACCTGGTTCAGCCGAGTTTGCCGTCAAGGAGGTTACCCATGCGCTCTTCCGCGGATACCGCCGCCAGCCTGCCGCTTCGTGAGCCCGTACGGCCGGGGATGTCCGGGGTGTGGATTGCGCTGGCCTCCTCGGCGGTCTTCGGGCTCTCCGGCTCCTTTGCCAAGGCCCTGCTGGAGGCCGGGTGGACTCCCGCGGCCGCGGTGGCGGTCCGGATGCTGGGTGCGGCGCTGGTCCTCCTGGTGCCCGCCCTGGTCGTGCTGCGCGGACGCTGGGAAACCGTGCGCGGCAACTGGCGGACCATTGTGCTCTTCGGCCTGATCGGGGTGGCCGGCTGCCAGCTCTTCTACTTCAATGCCGTCTCCACGCTCTCGGTGGGGGTGGCCCTGCTGCTCGAGTACCTGGCCCCGGTGCTGATCGTGCTGTGGCTTTGGATTTCCACCCGGCGCACGCCGCGCGCGGCCACCCTGGCCGGCTCGCTGCTGTCCGTCGCCGGCCTGGTGCTGGTACTGGACGTGGCGGGCGGCATGAAGCTCGACGCCGGCGGCGTTCTGTGGGGGCTGGGCGCGGCCGTGTGCCTGGTCATCTACTTCTTCATCACCGCCAGGCAGAACGACTCGCTGCCGCCGCTGGTGCTGGCTGCCGGCGGCCTGCTGGTGGGCGGGGCGGCCATGCTGGTGCTCGGCGCGGTCCGGGCGGTGCCCGTGGGCTTCAGCCTGGCGGATACGAAGCTGGCCGCCTGGCACACCCCGTGGTGGGTCCCGCTGGCGGGCCTGGTGGTCTTCTCCACCGTGCTGGCCTATGTCAGCGGCATCGTGGCTGCCCGTGCCTTGGGGACCACGCTGGCTTCGTTTATTTCCCTGACCGAAGTGCTCTTCGCGGTGCTCTGGGCCTGGCTGCTGCTGGGCGAACTGCCTGCGGGCATCCAGCTCACCGGCGGGGCGTTGATTGTGGCCGGGGTGCTGCTGGTGCGCCTCGACGAACTGCGGGCCGCGCCCCGGCCCCGCGCTGCAAGGCGGAACGAGATTGCTGCAAGGCGGAACGACGCCGCGGCAGATTCCGTGCCGGTGCCGGCGGCCGCCGCCGGGACGGCCGCCGGGCTGTATGCGGCGGACGGGGCCGACCGGCCAGCACACCCTCATCCTGCTACGGGAAGCGGGCTGCGAAGAAGGTAACGGGCCGGCCTGGTGCCGGCCCGCCGTCATTGGCGGCCATGCGGGTCCGGCGGCAAAACTGTCGGAGGCAGCGCCTAGTGTGGGGTCATGGGAAACCATCGGCACGGAGGATACGAACTCCCGGTCAGCGGAGTCCGTTCCGTGCTGGAAGCCTGCCTCCACAAGCTGCTGCTGGAGGTCCGGGCCAAGCAGCTTGGCTTCCCGGATGCAGCATCTGCAGCCGGGCAGATCCGGCCGGCCGATGCCGCCGGCGGCCGTCCGCCCCAGCCTGCCGTGGAACTGGCCAAGCAGCTGACCGGCAGCGACATCAGCACCTTGGACGATTCCGAAACCATCGATTTCCTGAAGGCCGCCACCCGCCTTCAAAACATGGTCCAGTCCCTTATTGTGGAAGCCCTGCACCGGTTCACGGTACTGCGGCCTGCCGTCGCCGGCGAGGCAGGGGCGGTGGATGGGTATTCCCGCTTCGCGGCGGGGGAAGTTTCCGCAGCCCTCGCCTTGGGGGAGGCCGCCGCGCGGAAGGACCTCAACGATGCCGTGCAAATCCGTGCCCACCTGCCGGCCACCGCGGCCGCCATGGCCGCCGGTGACCTGGATCTGCCCCGTGCGGCGGCCATTGCCCGCGGTTCGGCGGACCTGCCCCTGGAGGTCCTGCCGGAGTTCGAGGAGGCCGTGGTCCCGGGGGCCGGAACCATCACCAGGCAAGGTGTCGAGGCGCGCACCCGCGCGGCCCGGCACCGCCTGCATCCTGAAAGCCTGGAGGAGCGCTGCCGGCGCGCCCTCGAGTCCCGCGACGTCTCGCTCGTCCCGCAGCAGGACGGCATGGCCGAACTCTGGATCCGGACCAGCGCGGAGAAGGCGTTCCTGATCTACCACCGCGTCCAGACCCTGGCCCGTTCACTGCAGGGGCCGGACGAGTCCCGGCTCCTGCCGCAGCTGCGGGCGGATGTGATCGCGGACCTGCTGACCGGCGCGGCGCAGGATCCCCCATGGCTTGCCCGGGGTACCGCCGCGCACTGCGCCGGGGGTGCCGGCCCGGTGACGGTTGCCGGCGTTGCGGTCACGCTGTCCCTGGAGACGGCCGCCGGCCTCGGCCGCGAACCGGGGGACCTGGCCGGTTACGGCCCCATCCCCGCAGGCCAGGCGAGGGAGCTGGCCGCGCTGGCCAAGTCCTGGCTCCCCGTCCTGACCGACGGCGATGGCCGGGCGATAGCCGCCGCGGCCCGGCTGCGCATCCCGCCCGGCTGGCTCAAACGCCAGGTGCGGCTGCGGGACCGGCACTGCCGCTTCCCCGGCTGCCGCCGCGCGGCCGTTCACTGCGAAATCGATCATGTCATCGCTTGGGAAGACGGCGGGGAAACCGTCCCCGAGAACCTTCAGTGCCTCTGCGAAGCCCACCACGCGGCAAAGCAGCACGGCGGATGGACCGCAAGGCCCGGGCCGGGCGGGCGCATTGACTGGACTGCGCGCACCGGACACCGGTATGCCACCGACCCGGAGGACGGCTGGGACATCGCCGTCCGGTCCGCGCAGCCGGCAGGCGGCGGGCCCGGCAGCGGGGTGCCGGGACCGGATCCGGACATCGGCGGACCGCCGACCGGCGCCGGCCCGGATGCGCCGCCGTTCTGATCGGACGGGCCGGTGTGCCGCTGCCCGGTGCCGGGGACAATGAAAGTGGGAACCGATTCCGGAAGGAAGAGCCATGTGCCGCAACATCCGCCAGCTGTACAACTTCGAGCCGGCCGCCACCAGTGCCGAAGTCGAGGCCGCGGCCCTGCAGTATGTCCGCAAGGTCAGCGGCAGCACCAGGCCGTCCAAGGCCAATGAGGCCGCCTTCAACGAGGCCGTGCATCAGATCGCCCACATCACCCAGCACCTGCTGGACTCGCTGGTGACCACCGCCCCGGCCAGGAACCGGGACGAGGAGGCCGCCAAGGCCCGGGCCCGCTCGCTGGCCCGCTTCGGGGCCGCCGGGTAGCCGGAGCCGGCCCTGGCCGGGCCCGG
>NZ_JBHTML010000216.1:0-6129 GCF_042679445.1 Arthrobacter sp. GCM10027362 | reverse complement strand
CCAGCCGGCGGCAGCCGCCCGGGTGGCGCCTGGCGGGCGGCTGCCGCCGCCCGGTGCGCCCTGGCACCCAAACTCTGCCGGTGGCTGCTTGGGAAAACCCTTGGCGCCCAGGCCGGCGGCTCTGCCGTGGCGGCCAGGAGCACGTTTCGCAAAAGTGCCACCCCCAGAATTGGGGGTGCAGGGTGCCCCGATCCGGGCTGTCGGGATGAGCAGCCGCCCGGCAAGGATGAAAGGGCATTCATTGGGGGTGCATCCATCGAGGGGGACGACATGGAGCAAATGCCTGCACAGGTCATGTCCATTTCCGTTCAAATGATCGGCCATCTGACCATCCGCCGCGGCGGTTCCGTCCTGACGGCAGCGACCTTGGGCGGGCCGAAGCCGCGGCAGATCCTGGAGATCCTGCTGCTCCGGCTGGGCACCGCGGTTTCGAAGGACCAGCTGGTGGACCTGTTGTGGGGCGGCAAGGCCCCGGGCGAGGCACTGGCCACCCTGGAAAGCTATGTGAGCGTGCTGCGCCGGCATCTGCAGCCGGGCCATGCCAGGACCGGTCCGCTGCGCACGGCGAACTCCGGCTATCTGCTGGAGCGGGAGCTGGTGGACCTGGACCTGGGCCGCTTCGGCTCGCTGCTGCGCCATGCCGAGCTGGCCGGGCCGGCGGATGCCTATCCGCAGCTGGTGCAGGCCTTGGAACTGGCCGCCGAGCCATTGCTCGCCGACGAGCTCACGCCGGAATGGGCAGTGGAAGCCCGGGACCGGCACGCCGCGAGGGTGACCCGGGCCCGGGTCCTGGCAGCCGAGGCTGCTGCCGCGCTGGCCAGGCCCGAGGACGCGGTGCGCTGGGCCCAGCAGGCGGTGGACGAGGAGCCCCTGAACGAACGGGCGTGGTCCGCGCTCGTGGCCGGGCTGGAGCAGGCCGGGCGCTATGCCGACGGTATCCGCAGCTATGACCGGTGCCGCCGGATCCTCGACCGCGAAATGGGCTGCCTGCCCGGGCCCGCCCTGCAGGCCGCCCATGCACGGCTCCTGCAGGCCACGGCGCAGGACGACGGCGACCTGGCCGAGGTCCTGGCCGCACTGCTGCTGCTCAGCGACAGCATGCGGTCCGGCCGCGGCAATCCCGGCGGCAGGCCGGCCGGTGCCGGCGGGCGCCGTTCCGGGAAGAGCCTGGCCGCGGCTGGCCAGGTGGTGGATTCCTTCCTGCGCCGCGCCCTCGCCTCGGCCTGAGCGGCCGGCCCTACCGGCGCGGGTCCGCGGCGCAGCCGGTGCCTATACATCCGCGCCCTCCGAAGGCATACTCGCTATAGCACCATGTCTCGGGGGGCTTGGGTTGGGGACTTAAAATGGCGGAAGAAATTTCGCCGGTGCCCGCAAGGGTGGTGGTCGTCGATGACCACACCACCTTTGCGGAGCTGCTGGCACAGGCACTGGACCGGGAAGCCGACCTGGTCCATGTAGGAAACGCCGGCAGCGCCGGAACGGCAGTGGAGTTGTGCCGCGCGGTCAGTCCCGACGTCGTCGTCATGGACTATCACCTGCCGGACGGCAACGGACTGGACGCAGCCGGCACGATCCTGCAGGAAAACCCCGGAATCCGGATCATTGTCCTGACCGGAAATCCCACTGCGGAGATACTCGGCCGGGCCGCGGACTCCGGGATCTGCGGCTTCCTGCCCAAGGACGGGTCGCTGCAGAACCTGCTGGACGCGGTGCGGTTCGCCCGCCCGGGCAGCATGGTGGTGCATCCTTCCCTGCTGGCCGCGCAGAAGGCCGTGCAGCAGGCCGCACCGCCGGAGCCTTCCGGTCATGGCCCGCTCACGGCGCGCGAGCGGCAGGTCCTGGCCCTGATGGCAGCCGGCAACGACGTCCGGACCAATGCACGGCTGCTGGGCATCTCGGAGAACACCTGCCGCGGCTATGTGAAATCCATCCTGGCCAAGCTCGACGCCCACACGCAGCTGGAGGCCGTGGCCGTTGCCCAGCGCCGGCGCCTGGTGCCGGGGGCTCCCGATGCTTAAGGAGCAGACCGGCCGCGCCCCGGCCCAGTCCCGGCCGGAGACCGGGGGCAGCCGGGGCGGGAAGCCCCGCAGGTCCCACCTGCATCCGGAAACACGCCGCGCCCTCCGCCGGTACGCACTCACCGGCCTCGCGGCACTCCTGATCATCGTGGTTCCCCTGGTCCTGGGAACGCGGGCCCTGGCCCAGGAGCAGGCACTCAGGCATGCGACCGAGAACACCCAGCACATGGCCGATTTCGAAGTGGCCCCGTTCATCGACTCCGGCACCCCGGTCAAGGATCCCCGGAAGCTGGACCAGCTCGACCGCCGGCTGACGCCAAGCTTCCGCCACCTCTCCCTGCTCCGGTTCAAGGTCTGGAGCGCCCAGGGGACCATCCTGTACTCGGACCGCCGGGAACTGATCGGCCACCGGTTCCCGCTACCCGACTGGGCGCCGCCGCTGCTGGCCGGCGGCCCGGGAAACGCCGCGCTCGAAGTCCAGGCGGACGCGGAAAGCGCCGCCGAAACCGGCCGGGACGAGCTGGTCGAGGTGCATGTGGGCAGCACCGCGGCCGACGGGGAACGAATCATCATCGAGGCCTACTACCCCGGGGAGGTCGTCCACCACGACCAGCGGGGCATGGTGCTGGGCATCCTGCCGGCCATCCTCGGCTCGTTGCTGCTGCTGCAGCTGCTCCTGCTGCTGCCCGGGTTGCGGATGGCCAAACGCCTGCAGCAGAACAGCGATACCCAGCAGCGCCTGCTGGAGCAGGCCATCAGCGCCTCGGACCTGGAACGGCAGCGGCTGGCCCGGCACCTGCACGATGAAGTAATCCAAGGCCTGGCGGGCCTGGCTTACGCACTGGAATCCTACGAGCGGCGCGAACCGGGTCCGCCGCCGTCGTTCTTCTCACAGGCCCGGGCAGTGGTGCAGGAGAATATCGGCGCCCTGCGCGGCATCGCCGCGGACTTGTACCCTCCGGATCTGGCCGGGCTCGGCCTGCCCGGGGCCTTGGACCGGCTCGGGGATCCTGCCCGGGCCCGCGGCCTGGACTTCGCTCTGGCCGTCCACGGCACGGTTCCCGCGGAGCAGAGTACCCAGGTGCTGCTGTACCGGGTGGCGCGGGAGGCGGTCGCCAATGCGCTCAAGCACGCCCAGGCCGGGCGGATCCTGGTGACGCTTTCCGGAACCGGCGAAGGCACCACACTCACCGTGACCGACGACGGACGCGGCTTCGACGTGCGTGAGGCCGCCCCCGAGGGGCATCTGGGACTGGCCATCCTGCACGACACGGTCGCCGATGCCGGCGGCAGCTTGCTGATCACCTCCACCGCGGACGGCGGCACGAAGGTCGAGGCGGTGCTGCCGGCCGGCCGTTAAGTCCGGCAGCACCGCCTGTCCGGGAGCATCCCCCTCGGGGACGCCCCCGACGAGCGGGCCCCAATCCCCTATATTTCGGCGCCCTCGAGCAGTTCGGTCACCAGGGCCGCGATCGGTGAACGCTCCGACCGGGTGAGCGTCATGTGGCCGAAGAGCGGGTGTCCCTTGAGGGTTTCGACGACGGCCGCGATGCCGTCATGCCGTCCCACCCTCAGGTTGTCCCGCTGCGCCACATCATGGGTGAGCACGATCCTGGAATTCTGCCCGATCCGGCTCATCACCGTCAGCAGCACATTCTTCTCCAGCGACTGGGCCTCGTCCACAATCACGAAGGAGTCGTGCAGCGAGCGGCCGCGGATGTGCGTCAACGGCAGCACTTCGAGCATCCCGCGGTCCATCACCTCCTCCATCACCTCGGCGGACACCAGCGCCCCAAGGGTGTCGAAGACCGCCTGCGCCCACGGGTTCATCTTCTCCGCCTCGGTGCCGGGCAGGTAGCCCAGTTCCTGGCCGCCGACGGCGTAGAGCGGCCGGAACACCACGACCTTGCGGTGCTCACGCCGCTCCAGCACGGCCTCCAGCCCGGCGCAAAGCGCCAGGGCGGACTTGCCGGTCCCGGCCCGGCCGCCGAGGGAAACAATGCCCACCTCGGGATCGAGCAGCAGGTCGATGGCCAGGCGCTGTTCCGCGCTGCGGCCGTGCAGGCCGAAGACATCACGGTCCCCCTTGACCAGGCGCACCTGCTTGTCCGCGCCGACCCGGCCCAGGGCGGAGCCGCGGCCGGAGAGCAGGATCAGGCCGGTGTTGGCCGGCAGCTCCGCGGCCGCCGGGTTGAAGATCGGCTCGTTGCCGTAGAGCCGCTGCAGCTCCGTTTCCGGGACCTCCAGCTCGGCCAGGCCGGTCCAGCCCGAATCCCGCACCAGTTCGTTGCGGTATTCGTCCGCCTGCAGGCCCATGGCGGAAGCCTTCACGCGCATCGGCAGGTCCTTGGACACCACCGTGACGTTCCGGCCCTCGTCGGCCAGGTTCTTCGCCACGGCCAGGATGCGGCTGTCGTTGTCCCCGCCCCGGAATCCCACGGGCAGCACCTCGGGCGAAATGTGGTTCAGTTCCAGCCGCAGCGATCCGCCCTCGGCCCCGATCGGGATCGGCCGGTTGAGCCCGCCGTGCTCCAACCGCAGGTCGTCCAGCAGCCGCAGGGCCTTGCGGGCGAAGTAACCCAGTTCCGGATCGTGGCGCTTGGCTTCGAGCTCGGTGATCACCACGACCGGCAGGATAACCTCGTGCTCGGCGAAGTGCATCAGCGCCCGCGGATCGGACAGCAGCACCGAGGTGTCCAGGACAAAGGACTGAACCGGGTAGCCGGCGGTGTCCCGCTCCCCCTGTGCGGACCGTGCGGTGCTGGTACCTGCGGTGCTGGTACCTGCAGTGCTCGTACCTGCAGTGCTCGTACCTGCGGTGGTGTCGGTATTGGCCACGATAGCCCCCGTCCTGAGCGCTGGCGCTCCGATTTCGGTGCGGATAGGAATTCCGGCCGGCCGTGAGGCCGGTACCGGCCTCCCTTGCTGCGCTTGGCTGCGGCAATTCGGCCTCCCGGTCGGCCGGCGCGGTCCGCCGGCCGATACCTCCAAATTACGCTCTTGTAATTTCGGGAACAACAGGTATTTGCGGCAGGGGTGTTAATTCCCGGTGAACAGAGCCCGGCGCCGGCTATGCGCCGAAACGGCGCTGGCGGCTGCCGTAGTCCCGCAGGGCGCGCAGGAAATCCAGCCGCCGGAAATCCGGCCACAGCGCCTCGCAGAAGTAGAACTCGCTGTAGGCGCTCTGCCACATCAGGAAGCCGGAGAGCCGCTGCTCCCCCGAGGTGCGGATGACCAGGTCAGGGTCGGGCAGCCCGCGGGTGTACAGGTAGCGGGAAATGTCCTCGATGCAAAGCGACTCCGCGACGCCGTGCAGGTCCCTGCCGGCCCTGGCCGCATCCGTGAGCAGTTCCTTCACCGCATCCACAATCTCCTGCCGGCCGCCGTAGCCGACGGCGACGTTGACGTGGACGCCCCCGGCCTCGGCGGTCTGCGCCGCCAGCAGCTCCAGCTTCTGCGCCAGGTAGGCCGGCAGCGTCTCGAGGGCGCCCACCGGGCGCACCCGCATGTTCTTGCCTTCGCCCAGCCGGTCCAGCGTGTTGGCGATGATCCCCATCAGCTGCTCCAGCTCTTCGCCGGAGCGGTTCATGTTGTCCGTGGAAAGCATGTACAGGGTGATGACCTTGACCCCGAGCTCGTCACACCAGCCGAGGAATTCGAGGATCTTGTCCGCCCCGGCCTGGTGCCCCTCGCGCGTCGGGGCCCCGGCCAGCTTGGCCCAGCGGCGGTTGCCGTCCACCACCACCCCGATGTGGCGCGGCATCCGCTGGGACAGCAGCGAGCGCTCGAGCCGGCGTTCGTACAGGCGGTACACGGCACCCGGAAGCCTCAAGTACGCACCTGCCTTTTCTGTCGTCACCGCCTTTGGAATTCTACGCCACCGTCCGGGACCGGCCGCGCGTCCGGCCGGCAGCGCGCCCTGGCCGCGATGCGGAGAACAGCATCAGGCGCGGGCCGGGCCCCGCGTCAGTTCCGCCAGCAGCCCGGCCTCGTCCGCCACCGGACGGGCACACACCATGCCCCGGCAGACATAGGCCAGCGCCCCGGTGTCCGGAGCGGGCCGGCCCTGCAGCAGCGGCACGACGGCGTGCGCTGCCTGTTCCGCGCCGGC